>JBAXTC010000030.1:0-22083 GCA_037130375.1 Verrucomicrobiota bacterium
TCACTCCGGCTGATGTGTTGCCGTACCTGAAGAACGCGGTGGTTTGCCCGTCAGGCGGCAAGACCTTTGCCGACAGTTACTCGCTCACCACGGTGCAGGCCAGGCCAGCGTGCTTGAAGGTTCCAGCCACGCACAAGTTAGAAGAGACCTTGCAGTAATCTCGCGGTTTTGTTGACTCGATAGGGCCTGGGAGCAATCCCAGGCCCTTCTTCGTGATCGGGTCGGGGGCCGGGGCGTAGACTCGGCCCCCGACCCGATCACTATGCCCGGACGATTGGCATCCCTCCTGCTGGACACATCAACTGTGGTAGCAGCAGGCAATATGTGAACCGAAACCGTAATAATATAACCCGCCTGTTGCAGGTTCACGCCGCAAAAACAGAAAGACAAATAGTAAATATGAAAATTAGAACATCCCGGAATTCGGGCTTCACCCTGGTGGAAATCATGATTGTCGTCGCGATCATCGGCCTCTTGGCTGCAATCGCGATTCCCAACTTCGTCCGCGCCCGCACCCAGTCGCAGAAGAATGCCTGTATCAACAACCTGCGGCAGATTGACGGTGCCATTCAGCAATGGGCGTTGGAAAACAAGCAGGCCTCCGGCGCCACTGTCGTTGCAGCCGACGTGTTGCCGTATCTGAAGAGTTCGGTCACTTGCCCGTCGGGCGGAACGACGTTCGCTGACAGCTACACGATCAGCACTGTAAAAATTACGCCGAAATGCCAGAAGGATGCTACTAACCACGTTCTCCCGACTGACACCACCGGCTAATTGTCTGTTTCGTTGACAGAATCCAGAGGCCCGGGAAGCGGTTCCCGGGCCTTTTGTATTTCTCAACAGCCAGCTTAGACAATGGGATTGATTCTTGCTTCCCTAAACCCAGTGCGGCTGCAACGGGCAATCCGTGGACCAGATTGTAATCATATTATACCGCCTGTTGCTGGGTCCACGCCGTGCGACAGAAAGGTAAAACTAGAATGAAAAGCAGAAAAATGAGAGTTGAAGGGTTCACGTTGGTGGAAGTGATGATCGTTGTTGCCATCATTGGTTTGCTGGCCACGATCGCGATTCCCAACGTCGTCCGCGCGCGCGACAGGTCGCAGACCAATGCATGCATCAGCAACTTGCGAGAAATCTGGGGGGCCTCGCAGCAGTGGGCATTGGACAACGGGAAGGGCCCGCAGGCATCCGTTACGCCCGAGATCATCCTGCCGTACTTGCGGAACGCGGTTGTCTGTCCATCGGGTGGCACCGCCGCGACCTTCGGCAACAGTTACAGCCTCACTACGGTCTCTGGCGTCCCCGTCTGCCAGGTCTTCTCAACAGCGCATGTGCTGCTTCCGGATACCACTGATTAATTGTCTGGTTTTCGGACACACCCCGAGGCTTGAGAAGGAATTCTCAAGCCTCGTTTGCTTGCGCAGGGATGCCGCCAAGGCCGATTCCAGCATCCTGCTTATCCCTGAAAATAGTTGTTTAGCGCCCGGCGCGAAATATACTTGGACCAGACGCGGGTGCCCATAAAGACCATGGAAACGATTGTTGAAACCAAGAACTTGCGGGTCGAATTTCGGGCGCACAACTCCGGCCAGGGGAAGAAAGTGGCGGTCAACGACCTGAACCTGAGCATTCGTGCCGGCGAAGTATTTGGTTTTCTCGGCCCTAACGGCGCCGGGAAGACCACCACGATGAATGTGCTGCTGGGATTCGTCAATGCCACCAGCGGGGCGGCGTTCCTCTTCGGGGTCGATGTCCGCGAACCCATCGCCCGCCAGCGCATCGGCTACTTGCCCGAGTTGACTTACTATTACAAGTTCCTGACCGCCGAAGAACTGCTCCGTTTCTACGCGCGCATTTTCGGCATCCCACGCGCCGAGGCGGATCGGCGCATTGATCAACTCCTCAAGCTGGTGGAATTGGAATCCGCCCGGAAGCGCCCGATCAAGACCTATTCCAAAGGCATGCAGCAGCGGGTGGGCTTGGCCCAGGCCCTGATCAACAACCCGGACCTCCTCATTCTCGACGAGCCGACGAGCGGCCTGGACCCGCTCGGCCGCATGAAAGTCCGCGAGATCATTCAGCGATTGAAGAACGAAGGCAAAACCGTGTTCTTCTCGTCCCACGAGCTGGGCGAGGTCGAAACCGTCTGCGACCGCGTCGCCATCATCAACCAGGGCGAACTCAAGGTCGAAGGGCGCGTCGCCGACCTGGTCGAGAAGCACCAGGCGAACCTCGAAAAGATATTCCTCAACATCATTGGCTATCAGCCGCAACCCTCCGCATGAATACAGTTCTGGCCCTTTCCGGCGTTGTCATTAAGGAATTGTACCGGCGCAAGGACTTCTACGTCCTGTTCGTCCTCACCGCGGTGATCACGCTGGTGATGGGGTCGGTGAGCTTCTTTCACGATGCCAAAATCGTCCGGTACGTGAAGGAGATCGCGCTGCTGCTGATCTGGGTTTCCGCGCTGGTGATCGCCATCGGCACCACCGCCCGCCAAATCCCCGCCGAGCGCGAGAATCGCACCATCTTCCCGTTGCTGGCCAAGCCGGTGACGCGCGGGCAGGTGATACTCGGCAAATTCGCCGGTTGCTGGCTGGCGTGCGGGCTGGCGCTGATTGTCCTCTACCTCTTCTTCGGCGTTGTCAACGGCTCGCGCGAGCACCATTGGCCGGTGCTGAATTACTGTCAGGCGATGTGGCTGCAATGGGTCATGCTGGGGGTGGTGGTCGCCTTCGTTCTGCTCGGCTCGCTTATCTTTGCCTCCCCCTCGTCCAATGCCACCATCTCGTTCATTGTCGTTCTCGGAATACTGTTGCTGGGGCGCTATTTGAACCAGGTTGCCTTGCAGCAGCCTGAACCTCTGCGCACGGTGGTTTATGGGCTTTACTTCCTCATTCCGCACCTCGAATGGTACGACGTGCGGGACCTCATCATTTATGACCAGGGCCTGGTTGGATGGTTGGACTGCGGATTGGCGACGCTTTACGCAGCCCTCTATATGGCCGTGTTCTTGTTGGGCGCCTGGCTGGTATTCCGCCGCAAGGCTTTGAACCAGTGAAGAAGCTTGGTCCTTACCTGATTCTGCTCGTGCTGCTGGCCGCCTGTTTCAGCCTGGCCACCCTGCTTCAAGAACGCGCCGCCGGCTGGAGCAAGCGAGGCCAGTCCGACAATATATTGAAGGTTCTGCTCGGGGACGGCCGCCGCCTGTTTGCCAACCATTTCTTCGTGCAGGCCGATGTTTCTTTTCACGGCGGTTATTACCCATCTCTCTTTGACCAGGCCAATAGGCCCAAAGACACCAGCCACCTCACCGCCAAGGAGGGCGAGCCAGCGGCGGAGGAGCATGAGAAGCAGATGAATTTCCTCGGACCGCCCAGAGACTGGATCGAGCGCTTTGGCCGGCATTTTATTATCACCGCGCATACCCATCTGGAAGGCAACAAGGAGCGTGAAATTCTGCCCTGGCTGAAACTCTCCGCCGAGTTGGACCCGCAGAAGGTCGAGACCTACACCGTGGCCGCCTTCTGGCTGCGCAATATGGGCAAGGTCAAAGAGGCGGAGCGATTTCTCCGCGAAGGATTCCTCAACAACCCGGACAGCTACGAAATCCTCCTTGAGCTGGGCCGCCTTTACTACGAGAACAACCACGACCCGGCCCGCGCCCGGAAAATCTGGGACCTGGCCCTGCGCCGGTGGAGCGAACAGGCAGCCGCGAACAAGGACCCAGACCTCCTGACGCTCGATCAAATCGCCGGCAACCTCGCGCGCCTGGAGGAAGCGGAGGGGAATTTCGCACGCACAATCCAACTCCTCGAACTCTGCAAAAAGGCATCTCCCCATCCCGAGGCATTGCAGAAGCAAATTGACGAACTCAAGCAGAGGCCTGCCGCGCGCCCGCCCGCCGCTGCCCCTGGACCGCGTTGAAAAAGAGTCAGGCCAATCCGCCTTTTCAACTTAATCGCGCTTCTGCGCGGGGTTGTCGGCCGGTGATTTGGCAGCGCGCTCGATGGCCCAGTCCGCCGCCGCCGGATCCAACTGGTGGGCTTGTTGTTCCAGCGCATCCGCACGCCGTGCGTCACCACGTCGGCGCTCGATGGCTGACCGGGTGGCGAGAGTCGCCGCACGAGGGGTGCGCTGCCGTTTCTCAAGCTGCTCAAGTGTCGCCGTGGCGTCTGCCAGTTGTCCGGCGCGGATTTGAATGAACGCTATTCCGAGAAAGGCCAGCGGGCTCGGCGGCTGACATTCGGTGGCCCGGCGATAGGCGGCGAGCGCGGCGTCTGTGTTGCCCAGCGCCTCTAGAGTAGCGCCGAGGTTGTTCCAAACGCCGGAGTTGCCAGGGATGAGTTTCAGGGCCTGCTCGTAAGCTCGACACGCTTCCTCCATGCGATTCAGGGCGAACAGCACATTGCCCCGATGCTGCTGGGCGCCAGCGTTGAGAGAATCGAGTTCGACGCTGCGGTTGATGTCTTCGAGCGCCTCGGCGAACCCCCGCTTCTCATACCACGCGCTGGAACGAAAATAATAATCCTGAGCGAAGTTCGGAAGCTTTGCCCCAAACCAATTGGGCAGGGAAATGGCGGCCATCAGACCCGCACACGCCAGAGCGCTCAGCAACCCGCGCCACCGGCGCTGGCGAATCATTTCAAGGCCGGCCAGCAGCCCGCCGCCGGCCAGCACCGCCAAGGCGGGCCAGACGGGATATCGATAGCGGTCGCAGATAAAGAAAGCGACGTTGCCCGCCGAATAGATGGCGGCATAGACGAGCAGGATGAAAAGGTTATCGCGATTTCTGAATCTGGCCGCCGCCCATAACCCGGCCGGCGCCAGCATCAGCAGCACAACCCATCGCACCGGCAGCACCCGCAGCCAGAAATATTCTTGTTGGAGAAAGGCGAAGTCCTTGTTGTTGGGCACTTCCTTGTTCCAAAGCGTCAGCCAGCACTTTTTCGCCGTTAATTTAAGCCAAGCCGCCGGGTCGGCTTTGATTTCATCCACCGCCCGCTGCGTCCAATATCGCGAGATGGCTTTGGGGTCGCTCTCCGCCGGGCGATTCTGCCCCCGCATGGCGGCCGAGTATTCTTCGCGCGCCCAGACTTCCACCAAATCCTCATAGCGTTCGTTGGCGGTGATCGTGGCGGCAGTCTTATTGCTGCGCGACAACTCGGAAAGTGCGGTGACAACATCGCAACCGAACATCCCATCGGCGCCGCGGCGGTTGCCCAGGTAAAAGTTCACGCCGCCGGCGTTGCTCACGAGATGGAAACGGTCCGCCTGCCGCAGGTTAATAATCCCCCACGGAATCATCATGGCCAGCGCGCCGGCCAATCCCAGCAAGGGCAGCAGAGCGGCGCGTTCCCGCGTGTGCCACCATCGCCACGCGGCAAACAGCGGATACACCGCGAGAAACACGAGGATGTTTGCCCGCGCTTGCGAAGCAAGGGCGATCATGCCGCCGCAGAGCAACCAAAGCAGCGCGCCGCGCCATCCTCGAATCGTCGCCGTATGCAAATGAAGCAGCAATCCCAGGCAAATCAGAAACGTGTAGCTGGGTTCGATCAACAACTCGCCCTCGAAACAGAGGGGCAGAGGAGCCAGCAGAAACAACGCCCCGCCCACTATGCCGGCCAGGCGATGGTGGAACAATCGCGCGCCCAGCAACGCCACGAGCAAGCCGGTTGCGATCCCAAGAAGATGTTGCGCCAGCAGGGCAAGTTCCACGCCCCAGTTGCCGCCAAGCTTGTAAAAGAAAGCGAGGAACATCGGGTACAGCAACGGACGAAAGGCGTGAAGTTCATGCAAGTCCTCGCCCGCCAGCAGCATTTTCGCCACCGTGTCGTAATACTTCTGGTCCAGCGTCGGCACCCCAAAGGACGGAGAGTTCGCGTGTTCGACATAGAAGCCGATCCGCACGATCAAGGCCAGCAGGCTGAGAAGGACCAGCGCTCGGTGAAAGCCCGCGACCGAAATGTCTTTGCCGAAAATAGAGCCGCCATCGGCCTCCGCCGGGTTCGGCGATGCGGGATTTGGGGGGGACATCTCTAGTTTCATGAAAGTGGCTGTGGGGCAGATTCCATGGCGCAAGCTTCTACCGGAGTCAAAATGCAAAGTAAAGCCCCCATCGCGACTCCGATTCCAAGGGCCCGCAGCGCCGGAAGCGTGAAGGCTCAGATCCGACTATGGCGGGACTGGCGGCAAACTGGGCATAGGCTTGTTCACAGCCACGTAAACGGCAGGCCAATCAAATCCTCCTCATACTGTCGGGCTGAAACGTCGTTGTTGACCACCACGCCCAAACGCGCCTTGTGTTCGGCGACGAAATTCCGCAGCCCCCGCAGGTCGCGGAGACCCACCGTGGACGTGTGCTTGATCTCCACTGCCACACAGCCGAAGTTCCCCTCGACCACCAAATCCACTTCCGCCCCGGCGCCCGTGCGATAATATGAGTATTCGCACGGCACCCCCAGCGCGTTCAACTGCCGCAGAATCTCCTCCACCACCATGCCCTCCCACGATGCGCCCATCTGCGGATGGCTCAACAGCGCATCGGCATCCGGTATGCGCAGCAGCGCGTGGAGCAGGCCGCTGTCCCGCAGATAGCCTTTGGGGTGCTTCACCACCCGGTTCACCACGTCCCGCGTATAGGCCGGGATCGCGCGCCAGATGAACGTGCCGTGCGCGATGTTGAAATAATCCCGCGTGGTCGGTTGGGACACACTTAGCGCCCGGGCCACCTCGGCGTAGTTCAACACCCGCCCCGACAACCCACCCAGCATTTCGAGAAACCGCCGGAAACGCACTTCATCCAGCGCAGGAAATAACCGCTTTACATCCCGGAACAGGTACGCCTGGACGTATTGCTCCACCCACCGCCCCCGGAATTTTTCGCTCGGATTGAGCCACGGCTCGGGAAATCCGCCGCGGAACCAGAACTCGTGTGCCTGTGCCAGTTCGCCCCGCGACTTCAGACCTTTGATCAGGTCCGCCGGACTGGCCTTCCGATCCTGCAGCCGCCGCAGAAACGAGTCTTGCCCGGTCGTCTCTGTGACTTCCTCCCAGGAAAAGGGGGCCATCTCGATGACCCCCACCCGGCCCGCCAGGCTTTCCGAAACCGACCGCAGCAGCGCCGGCGAGATGGAACCTGTGATGACGAATCGGCCCTTTTCGGCGCGTCGCTCGTCAATGGCCACCCGCAGCGCAGCAAAAATCTCCGGGGCCAATTGAACCTCATCAAGGGCTACCTGTCGCGGATTGAGCCGGAGGAACGTGTCTGGATCACGGGAAATGACCTCGTGGTCGGCCCGCCGTTCCAGATCGAAGTGCCGCCAAACGGAGGGCAGTGTCTGGAGCAACGTGGTCTTGCCGCACTGCCGCACCCCGATCAAGGCGACACACGGAAAGCTCTTCAGATACGACTGCAACAGGCCGGCATAGCCGCGTTTCATACCGAGCATTATCAAACAGGCACTTTGAAAGTGCAAGGTTCGATTGGGGGCTGTAATCCGTGGGTGCGCATCTCAGCAAACCAGCCGGCGGGCCGGTGGAATGGGTCGAGTAGCTTGACCGACTTGGCTTAAAGGTAGTTCCAAAGGCGGCAGCCGTGTGAGGTTACTTGGAAGCTCCAACCCCCGCTTGCGGAGGCTGATCATGGAAGAAACTATCATCAGTTTCTTGAGAGATTTTTCCAAAACCACCACCCTGGGTAATTGGAGCGCGGACATTCTTGTCCAATGTCGCTAGGATTTGACCCTCCTCATCCCGGAGGGATGGCCGAGAATAGCACAACGTTGAAACGTTGGACCTGGAGTTTGGACATTTTCCGCGGGGATCCATCCTGAAAGGATGCGATCACTTAGCCCAGGGTAGCGCGCGGCGCGCTACCCTGGGCTGAGAGATACAATCCCTTCGGGATTGGCTCCCCTTAAGTCTGCAGAATGTCCGCGCTCCAATTACCCAGGGTGGTGGTTTTGGAAAAATCTGAGATGCGCACATGAACCCAGGGCGTTGCCCCATAAGCGCTAACTTGTGTGTTTTTGTCCAATAATGTTCGCGCAAAGTCAGTGATTCCCCTTGGAAGCAAATCCGGACAACCCAAAAATGCACGGGAAAACGGACACTTCCTTGAACAAGCGTTGCCCTGGGCTGGTATGAAGCAGGCCTTTGGCCTGAGAGCGGTGCGCCCCAGCGTACGGACTGCAGTCCGAAGCAGGCCCGCAAGGAGTATATACGGAACGATATATAGAAAGCGTTTAACCTAAAGCCGGCAGTTCAGAAACCACGGATGACAGGATGGGAAGGGGCTTCGTCATGGTCGAGAACCTCTTTCGAGGCCACCCGCCGGGTGAACACCCCTTGCACCGCAATCCCTTCTTTATCCGTGAGGTATCAAATCATTCGCCCCAGCTTCAGTGTTCTGAAACTTCACGGAGGAACTGGTTTTTGCCTTTGGGCTTTGTCTTTGGTGGCCGGTTTTGCTTAAATGCAGCGAAATGAAAAGCCGACGGGCAACAATTCAACGCGCAACCAAAGAAACCCGCATCACGGTCAAGTTGAACATTGACGGGACGGGCGAGTCCTCGGTCCAGACCGGCATCCCGTTTCTGGACCACATGCTGGTCTTGTTCGCCAAACATGCGGTCGTCGATTTGAGCCTGGATTGCCAAGGCGACCTGGCGGTGGATGCCCACCATACGGTCGAGGATTGTGGCATCGCCCTGGGCCAGGCCGCGGCCCGGGCGCTGGGCGATAAGCGAGGCATTCGCCGCTACGGCGCCGGCTTCGACCCGCGCAACCCCTTCACGGGTGAGGCTTTTGTGCCGATGGATGAATGCCTGGCTCGGTGCGTCATTGATTTCAGCGGACGGCCTTTCCTGGTCTGGCGGGGATTGAATGTCTTTGCCTACAAGACGGTTGGCAAGGCTGAGAGGAAGCAGGACATGTCCAGCGCCTTCCGGTTCGGCCTGGCCCGTGAGTTCTTTCAAGGATTTGCCAATGAAGCCCGCTGCAACCTGCATTTGGAGTTGCTTTACGGCGATGAACCGCACCACATCGTCGAGGCGTTGTTCAAGGCATTTGCCAAAGCCGTGGATGTGGCGTGCCAACGGGATGGGCGAATTGCCGGCCGGCTGCCCACGACCAAAGGAAAACTGTAACCGGGGTTGAATACGCATGGATTGCCTTCCGTCGAACCGATGACTGAGAAAGATCATTCCTCCACCGATGATGCGACATTGGTGAGAGCGGCGCAGCAGGGTGATATGGCTGCGTTTGAAGAATTGGTCGCTCGGCATCGGGACAAGATTTATGCCCGAGCCTTTAGCATGATGAGGAATGAGGAAGAAGCGGTTGATCTTTCCCAAGAGGCATGGGTGAAAGGGTGGCAGCGATTGCGGCAATTTCAGGGTGAATCGAGCTTCGGCACCTGGATGACGCGGATTGTGATCAATCTCTGCCTGGACCAGTTGCGCAAGCAGAAACGGCAGCGCACCGAGTCCATCGAGGCGATGAGCGAAGAGTCGGGCGGTGTGGAGCGGCAAATGCCGATCGTGACTCCTAACCCGACTGCTGGCTTGGAGCGCGCCGAACTCCGGCGGCGAATCGACCGCGCCCTGACCCAGTTGTCTTATGAACACCGCACCGCGTTGGTGCTGCATGAATTTGAAGAGATGGAATACAAAGAAATTGCCAGAACCATGGGCTGCTCCATCGGCACCGTGATGTCGCGGCTCTTTTATGCCCGCCGAAAATTGGCGGCGCTGCTGGCAGATTTGAAGCAACAGCATTTGACGTGATGGATTGGAAAACACAATTAAAACTGCAGGCATTTCTCGACGGCGAACTGCCCGAGACCCAAGCTCGCAAGGTCTCTAATTCGCTGGCGCAGGACCGGGAAGCTGCCGCTTTGCTGGCCGAACTGCGCCAGACGCGCGAAGCCCTGGCAGGATTTGATAAGGGCATTCAACTGCCCGAGACACGCGAGTTCTTTTGGTCGAAGATACAACGGGAAATTCAGCGTGCGGAAGCGCGTACGCCCGCCCCGGTCGGGATTCCGTTTTTCGCGCGGCTGCGCCGGCTCCTGATGCCGGCCACCGCTGTCGCTCTGCTCGCCATCGTCGGGATGGTCGCCACCAGGCAAACCGGCTCGACCCTCCGTTCCGGCGGGGCCGAGGCTGAAACCTCGCTTGAGGACACTGGAGCTTTCACTTACCGTGACTACTCAGCCGGCACGACACTGGTTTGGCTTTCGTACCCCGCCGAACACGAGTTGGCTGACGAAGACGAGGGCGGCACCCTCGATTAGCTGATGAGACATAATCCTGCCTCGACGGCCATTCTGATCTGGTGTTCGGTGATATGCGCTCTCCTTGCCTGCGGAGAATCGCGATCTCAGGCGGCGACTTTGAAGCTTCAGGTCCAGCTCGTTTGGGGCACCAACGACGACCGCTCTCCCGACCCCAAACACAAACCGGTGGAGTCTGACGTCCGGGAGAAGCTCAAAGAACTGCCGCTGAAGTGGAGCAATTACTTCGAAGTCAACCGGAAGGGATTTGAAGTGTCGCCTGCCGGCGTCATTAGAATTGCCCTCAGCGAAAAGTGCGAGGTCGAAGTCAGGAGCCTCGGCAGTTCAAAGCTGGAAGTGACACTCTTTGGCAAAGGCAAAGAGACGCTGAAACGCACCCAATCGCTTCCCAATGGCGAAATGCTAGTCCTGGGAGGAAATGCCCCCAACTCCACCGCTTGGCTGGTGGTCTTAAAGCGGATGGAATAACCACTCCCCGCTGCGGCAACCGCTCACTCCCACCCAGTCGCCGCGAGCAAATGGCGCACGGCCAAACCAGCGCCGTGCGCCCGGGAAATACCAAGCCGCACGCTCACGGGCACACCCGCAAGCTGCAAACGTCACTCCAGGGTGGTTTCAAGAACCTGCAAAATCGTAGCCGCCGACGGCAGTCGGCGCACTTTTCCTCAATTACTGAGATCAGCGCCGACTGCCGTCGGCGGCTACGATTTCTTGAATCAGCCCTGACGTCACTCGAGCCAAACCCGTTTACCCGCCGACGCTGGCCAGTTCCTCATTCGTCGCCACATTCACAATCTTGAACTGTTCCGCGTGCAACGCCGGGTCCGCTCGGAAGGAGAGCTTGCCGAAGTAGCGCTTCTCCATCTCGATCAGATGCTTTTCGTCTTCCGTCCGGAGGCGTTCGAGGATGGTTGGATGCACCACGATGCGCAGTTGGAAGTCCGACTCGTCCCGCGATCGTTTCTTGAGGATTTCACTGAGCTTCCGCTGAATTTCAACGCTCATGGTCAGAGCGCTCTTGACCTTGCCTCGACCCTTGCAATAGGGACAATCATCATACACTGCGGCGTGGACGCTTTCGGAGTGGCGCTGGCGGGTCATTTCCATCAAACCGAGCTGCGAGATGGGCAGGACGTGGGTCTTGGCTTTGTCACGACGCAAGCCTTCTTTCATCCGCTGATAAACCTGTTGTTGGTCACGGCGGGATTTCATGTCGATGAAGTCGAGCACGATGAGTCCACCCATGTTGCGGAGGCGCAGTTGGCGGGCGATTTCATCAGCCGCCTCGATGTTTACCTTGAGGATGGTTGCTTCCTGGTCCTTGCCCCCTTTATGCCGGCCGGTGTTCACGTCGATGGCCACCAACGCTTCGGTTTCGTCCACGACGATGTAGCCGCCGCTCTTGAGATGCGCCTGGCGGGAGAAGGCATTCTCCAACTGCCGCGTGATGTTGAACCGGTCGAAGATCGGCTGCGGCTCGGCGTAGAGCTTGACTTTATCAGCAGAGCGTTTCGAGATCTTGGAAATCATCTCGCGCATGCGGTCATAAGCCTTTTGACTGTCCACCACAATGCGTTCGACATCTTCCGTCAGAAAGTCGCGCACCGTGCGCTCGATCAAATCGGGCTCCTGGAAAACGCAACTGGCCGGCGGGCAGGTCTTGATGCGCTCCTGGATTTGGTTCCACTCCTCAAGCAGAAGCGCGAGGTCGCGCACAAAATAGCGTTTTTGCTGCCCTTCACCTACCGTGCGCATGATCACGCCCATGTTGTCGGGGATGGCGAGTTCCCGCAGAATCTTCTTCAGACGCTGGCGTTCCGGCTGATTCTCGATTTTTCGCGAGATGCCGCTCTGGTCTGAGTTCGGCAGCAGCACCAGGTAGCGACCCGGCAGAACGAGGTTCGTAGTGACGCGCGGACCTTTTGTGCCAATGGGGCCTTTGGTCACCTGGGCGATGATTTCGCTGCCTGGCGGGTAGAGGCGCGGGATGTCTTTCTGCGTAATCTTCGGCCGCTCGCGCCGGCGGCTGCCGCGATCTACAATCTCCACCCCGCTGTCGAAGCTGTTCGGAACAATATCCCAGTAATGAAGAAATGCGTTCTTCTCGAATCCAATATCGACGAACGCGGCTTTGAGGCCGTCTTCGAGATTGCGCACCTTGCCTTTGAAGATGCTCCCGACCAGCCGTTCTGCGGTCGTCCGCTCGATGGTGAATTCCTCCAACCGCCCTTCCTCGGATACGGCGACACGTGTCTCGAGGGTTTCGGCGTTGATGATAACTTCCTTGTGGATCTTCTTAACCGGCTTGATCAGCCGCTGGACCTTCTTGACGAGATTGGTTGCCGCGGTTCGCAGGGTCTCCATGATCCCTCGGGACTGTTCTCTAAGTGGGACGGGCGCAAAGGGTTTATCCTCCTCCACTTGCGCGGGAGTCTGAAGGTTTGGCTCGCGGAATTTGCCCTTATCCGACGCAATGTCGGATGTTTCTTTGGGCAAGCCTTCGGGGGGCAAACCAGCGGCGATGTTCTCGGCACGCTCGATTTCATTCGTGTGCCGGTGCTCATACACCTTTTCCGACGAGGGCGGGCCGCCCACAGCTTCCGCGCGGGCCTGGATGGCGTCCTGGTTGGGGTGCTGTTGGGCATGGCCCAGTCCGCCGCTGGGGCGGAAGCGCATGCCGCGCCGGCGTCGGGAAAAATTTCTGTCACTCATATTTAATAGGTCTTTCGATAGATATATACGTTTTGCAGCAAACCCATGGCGATCAACGAGCCCAGCACTGATGATCCGCCGTAACTTAACAGCGGCAGTGGCACGCCCGTCACGGGCATAATGCGAATGTTCATGCCGATATTGATGAAGACATGGCTGAAGAGGAGCGTAACAACGCCCACCGCCATTAACTTGCCCAGACGATCGCGCGCCTGGCCGGCGATTTTGATCCCGGTGAACAGAACCACCCCATACAGCGTGAGCACGATCACGCTGCCGACAAATCCTCTCTCCTCGGCAATGACGGAGAAAATAAAGTCGTTATGCGCCACTGGCCGGGGCAGGTACCCCAAGGCATTCTGCGTGCCCTGCCGCCAACCTTTGCCCGTCAGCCCGCCTGAGCCGACGGATATCAACGCCTGCCGCACGTTATGCGAGTCATCAAACTGCATCTTACGGAGGCGTTCCCGCTCCGCCTTCGGCGCACCGGAAAGCGGAGTATATTCTCTGCCGAAGTACACCAGCAGCCGGCGCCGCTGGTAGTCTTCCAACTTGACCTGCCAATTCGGTGGCGCGAAGAGCACGTTCAAAACAAAGATAGTGCCCAGGATTCCCACGCTGCCGAACAGCCACACCAGATACCGCCTTGGCGTTCCAGCCACAAATAACATGGCCAGGCCCGTCGGCAGCAGCACCAGCGCCGAGCCGAGATCCGGCTCTTTCAGAATCAAAACGAACGGCAGCATCATCATCCCGATGGCCTTCCAGAAAGTCCGCACCACGCGCAGCTCCTCGATCGGCCGGCTCAGGAAATGGGCCTGCGCCAGGATGAAGGCGAGCTTCGCAAACTCCGACGGCTGCAAACTGAAGAAGCCCAGGTCGAACCACCGCCGCGCCCCGAATCGCACGGTGCCAAAGAACAACACCGCCGCCAGCAAGAGCACCGAGAACCAGTAAACCACCATCGACCACCGGGTCAGCGTATGATAGTCCGCGCAGCACAACGCCGCCGCCGCGCCCGTCCCGAGCGCATACCAAACGATTTGCCTGAACCAGCTCTGGCTGTACCACGGCCCCGAGCTGGCGGATTCGTTGACCATCGTTGCGCTATAGACGAACGCCGCCCCGAGCACCATCAGGCCGAACAGCGCAACTAACTGCATCCGCTCGAGGCGTGGCTGACGTTCGTTAAGCGCGCGGTCGAACATCTGTCAGTAAGCCTTGGCTACCGTTTCAGGCTTGGCCGTCCCCATCCGTTCGCGGTCTCGAATGGCCATATAAACGTTCTTTGCAATGGGCGCACAAGTAACTCCGCCCGAACCGCGGGCCTCGACCTCGACCATGACCACGACGACGTAGCGTGGCTCTTCGTATGGCGCGAACGAAATGAACCAGGTCGTGTGCCCGAGGATTTGGCTGTGTTCGTTCTTGACCTGGGCCGTCCCGGTCTTGCCGCAAATCCGCATTCCCGGCACGGCCGCGGCGCGGCCCGTGCCGTCGGAGTCTTCGACATCGGCCAGCATCGCCTCGCGCAGTATCTTCAGGTTGCCTTGTTTCACCCCGAGATCATCCCGGACCCGGCTGCTGGGAAAGATAATTGGCGGCATGCCCGCAGCGGCCTCTGCCGGCTCGATCCGGTCCACCAGCCGCGGCCACAAAACCTTCCCGCCGTTCGCAATGGCGGCCGTCATCACGGCCATTTGGATTGGCGTCACGGCTTGGGGTCCCTGGCCAATGCAGATGTTGGCGGTGTCGCCATCGTACCATTGGGCGTGAACTTTCTTCAAGCTCGGGAAGATGCCTTTGACTTCCTGCCGCGTCTGCAGACCCGTCGATTCGCCCAGGTGCAGCCGCTGGCCGAGCTTCACGATGTTTGAAATCCCGGCCACGTGCAGGCCGTTGGTGATGAAGTAGGTGTTCGAGGAAGCCTTGAGAGCACGCCGGAAATTGTATGCGCCGGGCAAAGCCAGATCGTGAAAGCGCTTCCGTCCGATGTCAACGTAGCCGGGATTGTAAACCGTGTCGTTCTGGTCCAGCCCAGCCTCCAGGCAGGCGAGTCCAACCACCGTTTTGAAAATAGAGCCAGGTTGGTAGTTCTCCTGCGTGGCACGATTCTTTTCAGCGTGCAGCTCGCCCATGCGCTGCGACTCCGCGCGCGACAGGCTGGGGAGGAAGGAATTGGGATTGAACGTCGGGGATGACGCCATCGCCAAAATGTCCCCGGTATGAACCTCCATAACCACCACCGCGCCGCGCGTGGTCGGACCGGAGATCTGCAACTCCCGCTCTGCCGCCTGTTGAATAGGCAGGTCAATCGTCAATACGACATTCTCGCCAGCCTCGGCCGGGCTCCAGACATTCTCGGTCTGGCGGAAGCCGGCGTTGTTCACCAGGACCGATTTGGCCCCGGCCGTGCCGCGCAGTTGTTTGTCGAAACCGAACTCGATGCCCACGCTGCCGCGATAATCCGGCAGGCGAAACGAGAAGAACGCCTCTTCGCCTTCCATCGAGCTGTCGTCACGTTGCAGGTGCCCGAGCACATGTGCTGCCGTGCTGTTGTAGGGATAGTATCGCGTTGATTGAGCCTCCAAATCGACGCCCATCCGGCTGCTGGACTGCTCCTCGAAGAGTGCGATCTGGATGGGGTTCAGATTCGTCAGGACGGGGCAGGGGAGGGCCAGGCGGGTTTCGTAGTGGCGCTCGAAGTTGGTCGGGTTGAGCAAGAGTGGCTGCCGCAGCCGGTAACTGACTTGCGTCACCACGTTGCTGGCGACCTCGTAGCGGGCTTTCTGCCGAATCTGGCCCTTTTCCTTCGCCGTCAGCATGAAACGCTTCCGCTCCTCCTTCGTTAGTCTGCGATGCAGCCTTTTCTCCTCGGCAGCCGACTGGCGCTTGAGCTCGCTGCGTGCATACCCGAGCTTTTTTGAATAAGCCTCCTCGAATGGCTTGCGCAGTTCCTCGAGATATAGGCCCACGTTGTAAGTGGGCCGATTCTCCGCCAGCGTAATGCCGTTGCGATCCAAAACCCGCCCGCGCACCGCCGGAATGCGCACCGTCCGATAGGACTGATTTTCAAGATTGGCCTGGTAATCTCGCGCCGACACCACCTGCACCCACCACAGTCCGGCCAGCAGCACGAACAAACCGCCCAGCACAAGCACTGCCATCGTGCGCAATTGCGGGTCGTTCTTCTTCAACTGGTCGAAAAACAGCATTTAGCCTCGAGCCTTTCCCCTCATCTTCCCCTCCGGATTTCCCGATCGGCGCGGAAGCTGGTCTCGGTGGCGCGATGATGGACTAACGTGCGATTCAACCATCCGAACAGCGCGAAAGAAAGTGGAGTGGCGATTGCGCCACCCACGCTCATGACGCTGATTTGCCACAGCGTGCCCCACCCGATCAACGGCGTGTGGTGTGTGGTGAGCACCAGCAGCAGTGTCATCACCGGCGCCGCCGCGCTAGCCGCCAGGCCAAGAACCAACTGGGCAAATGCCTCGTTGCGCAGAATAAGGTCGCGCTTGATGTGAATCACCAGGCCAATGACAAAAAGTGGCAGCACGCTCACGCCGAGCGGGTTGGCCGAAAGGCAGTCGAACCAAAGCCCGCCCAGGATGGCAAGCATCGCGACCGTCGTAATACCGGTGCATAAGCTGGCATAGACCATCAGAGGGGGGAGCAAGTCGATCTGCGTGCCGATCAGATGGCGCACGCCGTTGAATGCGGCTTCCCAGAACACCGCCAGAAACGCCGTGACCAAAATGAAAAGCGTGTTCAGCCAGTTCATCGAAACATCACCCACACTTCCTCGAGTGCGTTCAGGTTCGCCGCCAACTTGACGCGCGCGGCCGTCGCGAGGCCATATTCGACCGTTTGCGAATCCACGACTGTTCCAATTGGAATGTTTGGCGGGTAAATGCCGCCGTTGCCGCTGGTCCTGACGGACTGGCCGGGCTTCAAACTCGCGTTTCCGGATAGATAGCCCATCTGGACGAATTCGCTGTTCAGCGGCCCCGAGGCTCCAATAATCCCCGAGTCATGCGCCTCGTTTTCGACTTGGGCGGATACCCGGCAGTCCGGATCGCCCAACAGCAGGACTTGTGACCGGGTCAGACCAACCGACGAAACGCGTCCGACGAGTCCCTCCGCCGTCAGCACCGGCTGATTCACTTGCAGGCCGTCCCGGCTGCCGAGGTCGATTTGCACGGTGCGCCACCAGTTGGAGGGCTCGCGCAGAACCACTTTCGCCAGCTTGAGCTTCCAAGGCGTCTGGCGCTGCCAGCCGAGGAGTTGGCGAAGCCGGGTGTTTTCGCGGAAAGCTCCCTCGGTCTGCATCGCTTGAATGCGCAACTGCTGGTTTTCCTGCCGGACGTTCTCGAGCTGCTTGAGTAATTCGCTCCGGGGCATGACGGTGTCCCCGGCAGCGACGGCCAACTGATGGGCGGAGCTGGCCAGCCCGAAGAGCGGCAGAAACACGCTCCCGATTCCCAGCTTGAAGCGAGCCGCCGTTCGGCTTGGCAGATTCAAAATGATCAGCGTCAACAGCACAACCAGACCCAACGCAATATAATGCGGACGTCTTAGCATCTAAATAACCGGCAATGAGTGATCAGTGACTGGCGTCAAGTGAAAGGCTGACTGCCGATCACCGGCTACCGATTACCAGTTACTGCTGATGACAGGAGGGAACTACTTGGAGCTGGAAGAAACCCGCTTAAGAAACTGAAGTTCCTGCAAGACCCGGCCGGTGCCTTCGGCCACCGCGCTCAACGGATCGTCGGCCACGTGAACCGGCAAACCGGTTTCCTCGGCCACGAGCCGGTCGATGCCGCGCAACAATGACCCGCCGCCCGCCATCACTATGCCACGGTCCACTAGATCGGCGGACAATTCGGGCGGACAGCGTTCGAGGGTAATACGTACGGACTCCAAAATACTGGACAGCGGCTCTTGCAAGGCCTCGCGAATCTCTTCTGAGCGGATGGTTAGCGTCTTCGGCAACCCCGCGCTCAAATCGCGTCCCTTGACTTCCATGGTTAATTCCTGCTCCAACGGAAAAGCCGAACCAATTCGTATCTTGATCTCTTCCGCGGTGCGTTCACCTATCATCAGGTTATAGGCCCGTTTGATGTGTGCTACGATCGTCTCGTCGAATTCGTCCCCGCCCACCCGCAGGCTGCGGCTGAAGACGATGCCGGCGAGGGAGATGATTGCGATCTCGCAAGTCCCCCCGCCAATATCTACGATCATGTTCCCCGCTGGCTCATGGACCGGCAGACCGACCCCGATGGCTGAGGCCATCGGTTGCTCGATCAGATACACTTCCCGTGCGCCGGCATGAGTGGCGGAGTCTTTAACCGCCCGTTTTTCCACTTCGGTGATGCCTGAGGGCACCGCGACGACGACGCGCGGGGCGATCAGCTTGCGGTGATGGACCTTTTGGATGAAATGGCGCAGCATCGCTTCGGTAATCTCGAAATCCGCGATGACACCATCCTTCATGGGCCGAATGGCCACGATATTCCCAGGGGTGCGGCCCAGCATCCGCTTGGCTTCTTCACCGACAGCCAAAACGTTGGTGGTGCCCGCCTGGATCGCCACAACCGAGGGTTCCCGCAAAACGATCCCTCGATCGCGCACGTACACGACGGAATTAGCCGTCCCGAGGTCTATCCCAATATCATTGGAAAACAGGCTTTTAAATTGCGCAAACATGCATTATTGCCTAACGAACCAACAAATTAGGAGAATAACCGCGAGGGGTCAAGACTATTCAAATTATTATTTCTGCCCGACCCCCCAATCAACCATTTCCTCTCTCATAATCCTAATCCTAATCCGTAATCCCCGCCGACGCTGGGAGAGAATAAGGCCAGGTGAGATTAACTCCGTAGGAGTGGCATGTTTATAGAAACGGACACCCAGGCACCAGCAACTCATTTTGACGGGTTGTAGGGCAGGTCTCCGACCTGCCGGTCCACGGAGTCTCCGACTCCGTCCGGCTTGGCTTTATCGACTTACGCTGGCCGGTCTTTGTTGAATGCGCACCTTCCGAGCCCTGCGCCGAGGTTATTACCATCATCCCTCCGAGGTCAGCAGAAAAGTGCTCAGGACACTATTCGAGGCATGGGAGAGCATCCGGACAGACAGTGGACAGACCCCGGACAGACTGGTGAGTGTCCTGTTGTCCGCTTATGGGACAGTTTCCCTCTCCTTTTTTGATTGAATTGCTGCTCGCCACTGGGTGTGTTTCGTGGTGAGTGATGGGGATCAGTGCCTTTTCTTCTTCCCGTCTTCGCGTCTTCGCTGTTCATCTCCTGCCGGGAGTGACGTGGTGCTGCTTTCTGCTTTCTACTTTCTACTTTTTCTGCGTTGGGCGAGGACGGCGATGACGATGATCGCGCCAGTGAGCATCAGGCGGCTGGCTTCGGGGACGGCGTTGATGCTGAGAATTTTCTCCAGATAGCCAATGGTCAGCGTGCCGAGCAAGGTCAGGCCGATGCCGCCGCGTCCGCCGGTGAGGGTGGTGCCGCCGATGACGACAATCGCGATGGCGGTCAACTCATAGCCGATGCCCGCTTCCGGGTCTCCTTGCTGCTCCTGGGCGGCCTGGCAAATCCCGGCCACGGCGGCCAGCAATCCGCTGGCGGCATAAGCCAGCATTTTGGTGAGTTTGACCGGCACGCCGGACAATCGGGCGGCCTCTTCATTCCCGCCGATCGCGTATAGATACCGTCCCCAGCAGTGGCGCGACAGCACGACCCACGCTACCAGCGCGCAGACCAAGAAGATTGCGGTGACCACCGCGAGGTTGTCCCCGAGAATGCGACTATCGATGAACCGGTAAATGCCGGGCACCGGCACTTGATGGAAGCTGCCGTCGGCGCTCTTGACGATGGTGGAGACTTTGGTGCCGCCGGAGATGGTCTTGGCCAACCCGCGCGCGAAGACCATCATCGCCAGCGTCGCGATGAAGGGCTGAATGCCGAGCCAAGCCGTCAAACTGCCGGAAGCTGCCCCGCAGGCCACGCCCAGGAGGAGACAGGCGGGGACAGAAAGCCAGGGCGGCCAGCCCCAATGAATGCTCATTAACGAGAAGCTGACCGCCAGAAAAGCGAGGGTGCTGCCAACGGCAAGGTCGATTCCGCCGCTGATGATGACCAACGTCATGCCGCAGGCCAGGATGCCGAAGACCGATGCCTGGCGGAGGGCGTCACGGTGGGTGCCCGGTTTGAAGAACGCGCCGTCAGCGTTGAACAGGCAACCGATCAGGAGGACAAACATCAGCGCCACCAGGGCGCGGGTCGCCGGAATGCTCCAGAGCCGGACCAGGGGATGCTGCCGGGCTGGCACCTCGCCGATTGGGCGAACGGGGCTGCCGCTTTGAGGGTGTGTCTGAGTGAGCACTTTCAGGCTGGGATGTCGCGTCCCTTCTGATTCTCAATGCACATCAGGGTAACAACAGCGCGGCGAGGATGGCGATGATCGCGATGACCACCAGCAGTTCGATGAGGGTAAACCCAGCCAAAACCCTCGAGGCTCGCTTTGGGCCAATTAAGTTCATTGGGACTGAGAGGATTTCTGAACACATGCTTGCGTTGCCGATAACAACACAAAGAGGGTGAGCTTTCAAGCCATCTTTCGCCATTCTGCTTGAACCCGCCTGCCGGCTGGCCTAGCGTTGTTTGCCGGGCGTATGGAACATATAAATCAAATGGCAAGCGGGACCACTTAACATGAAGATATCGACGGTCTTGCTATGCGCCTCGCTGGCGTTGATGCTGTTTTGCTCCAGCGCGACGGCCTGGAGCGGCGCCGGTCATCAAGTCATTGCCGCCGAAGCGTATCGTCAGCTCTCACCCGCTCTCCAAAAGAAAGTTACCGAAGTCCTGAAAGCTCACCCGCAATACGAGAAATGGAAAGGCGCGTTCATCAGCAACCGGGAAGATCTGGATTTCGGCCTGTCGATGTTCATGCGGGCGAGCGTCTGGCCGGATGAAATACGCCGCGGGGAGAGCGATTTCAATCACCCCAAATGGCACTATATCGACTATCCGCTCAAGCCATCCCGGTTTCGGGTCGAGGCCGGCCCCTCGCCCGATGACGATATCCTTTACGGTATTCGCCAATGTGAACGCACCCTATCAGACCACAAATCCACACCAGAAGCAGATGCCGTGTATTTGTCGTGGCTGATCCATCTGATTGGCGACCTTCATCAGCCGCTCCATTGTTCGTCTTTCTTTGCCAGCGCCTATCCAAAGGGGGACAAAGGCGGGAATGATTTCTTCGTAAAACCCGTCGCCAGAGGAATTTCTCTGCACAGTTTTTGGGATGGGCTTTTGGGCACCTCGGGAAAACCGCAAGCGCATCTGAATTACGCGATCGCGATTCAGTCCGAACACCCGAGGAAATCGCTGAGGGGATTGAAGAAATCCAGGACCGCGAAGGACTGGAGCCTGGAGAGCCGGTCGCTCGCCCTCGAAAAGGCATACCTGCGTGGAAAATTGAAAGGTGGCGTCAGCAGGGAAATCGCACCCGACTTGCCGGACGGTTACACGAAAGCGGCAAAAACCGCGGCCGAGAAACAGGCAGCCCTGGCCGGATGCCGGTTGGCGGATGAAATCCAGAAATGGATGAGGTGACGCAACCGTCCAGTGCGGTCGCGAGGGGCCTTGGAGGAGCCGAAACCGGTTCTCAGGCGATCGGCAAGGCTCTGGTTGGGGATGGATCGAATATTGCGGCTCTTGGGGCGTTCAAATTCGCACAGAAACATGCTTGGTCTCCAGGAACGACTCGAGGCCCTCGGCGCCCAATTCACGGCCCCAGCCGCTTTGTTTGACACCGCCAAACGGGGCATTGCTGGTGGTGGGAAGCCCGTCGTTGATGCCGATCATGCCGGCCTCCAGTTGTTCGGCGAGCCGAAACACACGGCCGACATCACGCGTGAAGGCATAAGCGCTTAGGCCATGAACGGTGTCGTTGGCCATGCGAATGGCTTCTTCCTCGGTGTCGAACGCGGTGACGGGCGCAATGGGGGCTAAGGTTTCCTCGAGCCGACATCGGGCGGC
>JBAXTC010000300.1:0-8513 GCA_037130375.1 Verrucomicrobiota bacterium
GCCGCTGCTCCACTTCACCCAGTTGGTCTGCACAGCGGTCTGCCCACTCCGATACGCCGTCGTCTGCCCCGCGCTGGTGTAGTAGGCCGGCGTCCGCCCCTCCTGCTCGCTTCGCGCATTGCACCACTTCACCGCATCATACCATGTCATTCTCTGCGCCGGTTGATCGGTCCCCTTCCCCTCCGCCCCAGTCTCGAAACTGTAACCGTGGTTCGTCGCCCAGTTGTAAACCCAATCCCACAACAATTTCGTCACCTCACACTTGTCCATGTAAAACGCGCTGATCTGGTTGGTGTGCAGCGGCAAGGCGGAGCTATCGCCATCCAAGCTGTCCCCCATCGTGAACGGGCCGGCCGGGATGATCGCCATGCCAGGTGGCACCGGACTGTTCGTCCCGAGCGCGAGCACACGATAAAACCGACGCGGCGCTGGCGGCGCGTCCACGTCCACAAACCAGTACGGGTTTTGCGCCACCACCAGGTTCGTCAACACCACCCAGTTGGTCTGGCTCAGGTCGGTGCTGTATTGAATTTGGTTGGTGACCCCCAGATCGCTCTGGATGGTAAACCTTGGCACCAGCGCGGTGTCAGTGATAACTGGCGCCGCCCCCTGCGCCGCCACGACGGCCCCGATCGCCAGAGCGCACAGGCCGCTGCTCATTGTTCGTGATTTGGTTTTCATGCTCTTGTTCTTGTTCTTCATTATTTGAGTTCGCGCCCGGCATTGAGGCCTACCACTGGCTACGCTTCGGCACTAATGAAGCAAAAATAACGATTGCCAGCAAGCCTGGCTCTTTAAGAATTATGCTTGTCGGCGGGCGACATCTTTACTTTGCTGGTGGCGAGGCGTGCCAAGTGGGACGTCTCAATGGCGGATCGGAACATAAACTCATCGAGAGCCAGTCAAGACGGTGAGCAAGTCAGCCATGACAGGAATGGCAAGCGATGTTGCCCCCAGGTCCAAACTGTGCCGCCCAATTTCATATTTTGCCTGATTGCTTTCAGTTGATTCCGAAACTGGGCCATTTCCGCCTCATTTCGGGGCCAGGCCCGGTGGGCGCTTGTGGGCAGCACCACCGGAGCGCCGGCTTTAGCCGGCTTACGTCGCAGTCTTTTACTGGTTGGCAGCATCGCTTCTCGGCAGTCCGAAGCTTATGACAAACTTATGACAAAACGTATTATTCTTGCGGTAGCCGCCATTGGGCTGGCAACGAGTGCCGCGCCCCTGACGGTGGTGGCGGCGGCGGAGTCGGGTAAAGAGCCGGTCGCGATTGGGTCGCGCGTTGAGATGTTTGTCGATCATTGGCTGATTGATTTGAACCGTTCTCCCGGCAATGTGTCACTCCAACTACAGTCTCCCACGAAGCGCGAGATTGTGCTGGTCACCGACAAGCCGTGGGAAGGGCCGGACAGCGCTTACTTCACCGTATTCCAGGATGGGCCGCTGGTGCGGCTTTATTATCGTGGCATTGTGCCGGCGGGCGATACCTCGATCGGCCAGGTCACTTGCTATGCAGAAAGCACGGACGGGATTCATTTCACGCGGCCCAACCTTGGGTTGGTTGAATGCCAAGGTTCCAAGGAGAACAACATTATTTACCAGGGGTTCGCGGCGCACAATTTCGCGCCGTTCCGAGACGCAAATCCGGCTGCCAAACCCGAGGAGCGTTACAAGGCACTGGCGGGCATCCTCAGCAAGCTCTACGCGTTTGTGTCGTCTGACGGCATCCATTGGAAGAAGCTGCAAGCCGACCCGGTGATGACCAAGGGCGCGTTCGATTCACTCAACCTCTCGTTTTGGGATGAGCGGACCCAGAACTATCGCTGCTTCTCCCGATACGGCGATGACGGCGTGCGGGCCATTCAGAGTTGCACTTCGACGGACTTCGTTCACTGGACCGACCCGGTGCCGAACCGCTATCCTGGACGCCCGCCCAAGGAACATTTCTACACGAACGGCACGCGGCCATGTCCCGGCGCGCCGCACATTTATTTGTCGTTCCCCAAGCGCTTTGTTCCCGAGCGCAAGAAATTTGCCGACTACAAGGAGATGGGCGTCTCGGATGCGGTGTTCCTGAGCAGCCGTGACGGGGTGGACTGGGACCGGAGTTTCCTGGAAGCGTGGGTGCGGCCTGGTCTGGACAGCCGCAACTGGACGCAGCGCAGCAACATGCCCGCGTGGGGCATTGTGCAACTCGATCCAGCCGAGTTCTCGATGTACATCACCGAACATTACGAGTGGCCGGACCACCGGCTGCGCCGGATCACGGTGCGCCGGCACGGCTTTGCCTCCGTCCACGCCGGCGCGGCGGGCGGCGAGTTCACAACGCGACCACTGACATTCACGGGCAAACATCTGATTCTTAACTACGCGACGTCCGCCGCCGGGGCGATTCAGGTTGAAGTGCAGGATGAGCAGGGCAAACCCATCGAAGGCAGGACACTGGCCGACATGCCGGCGCTGTTTGGCGATGAGCTGGACGCGGTTGTTAGCTGGAAGTCCGGCAGCGATTTGTCTGGCCTCGTGGGCAAGCCGGTGCGCTTCCGATTTGTCCTGAGAGACGCGGACCTTTTTGCCTTGAGAACTGGAACTTTATGACCGACGCAAGATCAACAAAACATTTGGCGCGACACCTGACCACAGGCGGCGGGCTCGTGATTGGCTTCGCGGTGTTGCTCGCCACCGCGGCCGCGGGCCGGGCTGCGGAGCTTAAGTTTCCGCTGCTATGGCAGACCGACTTGCAATCGTTTCTCGAAAGCTCGGGCCTCGTTGCCGACCTGAGAGGCGATGGCTGCGAGGAAGCGGTGATTGCGGGGCGTGAAGACCTCTTCGCTCTCGATGGTCACGGCAAGGTATTATGGCGATGGCGATGCAAGGGACGTTTCATGACGTATCCGGCGGTGCTGACGCGCCCGGGACATCTCTCCCTGGTTTACGCGGCCGACTACGGTGGCAGGCTCAATTGCGTGAATGGCGCGGGCAAGGAGGTTTGGCAGGCGAAGTTGAACGGGCCGTCGAGTTGGTCCGCTTGCGTCGTTTGCGATCTTAAGGGGGATGGAGATTTTGAAGTCATTCAGACTGATGAGACTGGCGCGGTGTGGGCGATGTCGGCCTTGACGGGCAAAGTGCTGTGGCAGACAAAGATCAAAGGCATTCCCGTCAGCCCGGCTGTTGGCGATCTGGACGGGGATGGGAAGCCGGAAATCGCAGTGGCAACGGGACAAGGGATCGTTACGGCCCTGTCGGGCGATGGGCGGGTTTTGTGGGAGCGGAGCATCGGCGGTTCATCGCCCTCATGGGCGACGGCGGCGTCCGTTCTGTTCGCAGGTTCCGACGGGCGTGGACGCGTGGCCGCCGCTTCAAGCAGCGGCGAGCTGTTATGCCTGGACAGCAAGGGCGATGTGCTGTGGCGGCGGCCAACGCGCGGCGCGGCGGCGTCCACGATCTCAGTCGGCGACCTCGATCTGGATGGCCGGGCGGACATCTGCCTGGTTACCCAAACGGGTGTGATCCATCGCTTTGACGAAGACGGGCGGGCAATCTGGGAAATTGACATGCAAGGCCGGAGCCTGGCGCCGGGGGCGATTATTGATCTGAATGGGGATGGCAAACTCGAGTATGTGCTCTGCACGCAGGACGGTTTCCTGCAGGTTCTGAACGATCAGGGCGAGTTTTTGCACCGTTTTCACTTCAGCAACCGCACCATCAATGTGACGCCAACTTTCGGCAAATTGTCGGCGGATTCGCCGGTGCTTGAGATGCTCATCACTGGCGGCGAATCAGGCATCGCGTTCTGCCTGGGCACACCGGCGGCCACCAACGCGGTCTCACAGTGGAAATCCTACCGATGCGATACGCGCAACAGCGGGTCGTGGTTTGGCCTGCGGCGGACTGAGGCGGTCCGGATGGCGCCAGTGAATCTGGCTGCCGCTGCTTGTGCGCGTGCAGATCGACTCCCTGACCAACGGGATCGTGGTGATTCCGCATCGATCGGTGGGTGTGCCCACGTCCTTGGGCGATGTTGCGTGGGATGCGCTGCCGGAGCTGGACGAGACCGGCACGCTGGCCATTCCGTCCCTGGCCAGCCGGGAATTATGGCTGGATATGGATTTGGGGGCGGCGAAACCTGGCGAGCATCAGATCAAGCTGCGTTTGCAGGCGCTCAACGGCGCCGGCGTGCTTGATGCGCCGAGGCATCCTCATACCGTGCCGCCACCGGAAACGGGGGTTGAGATTGCTCTCCATGTGGCGGACTTTACCATCGCTGGGGCGGGGGATTTCCGGCTCTGCACGTGGGCCGCGCCCGAGGAGGCGCAACTGCCCGACCTCCTGGCTCATGGAAACAACGTGTTCGCTGTTTCGCTGCCCGAGGTGAAATACGACGGGCAAGGCCAGATGGCGGGAGCTGATTACAGCAAATTGGATCCGATCCTCAAGCGGTTGAAAGGGAAGGATGTCATTCTGCTGCTGATGGGGATTCCGGCTTTGCATGGGGAATCCGGCAGCGCAGCATACCGGGGCGACTTGAAAAAGTTCCTCGACGAACTTGTCAGCCAGATGGCGGGGGCGGGTTTCGACACAAAGCATTTCGCGCTCTACCCGTTCGACGAACCGGGCGGTATCGGGTGGAGCTTGGTCAATCAACTGGTCGAGTTCGGGAAGCTCGTCCGGGCGGCCAATCCGGACGTGATGATGTATGTGGACGGCGGGGGAGAATTCTCGATGTTCCAAGCCATGTCATCCTGCATCGACATCTGGTGTCCAAGCATCTACATGCTGGCCGAGAAGACGCCGCTGATGGACGTGGTGCGCAAGAGTGGGAAGATGCTGTGGTCCTACAATTGCGTTTATGCCTACAGCCGGCCTGTCGGCCCGAATCTCAAGAACATGAATCTCGTTGGCGATTACCGTGCCGCCGCGCTGTTCGCATTCCGCCATAACGCGACCGGCATCGGCTTCTGGTGCTACAACCAGGGGGGCGATCCATGGGGACGCATCGACCTGGAATACATGCTGGTCTATCCGGGCCGAACTAAACCCGTGCCCAGTCGTCGCTGGGAAGCGGTTCGGGAAGGCATTGACGATTACCGGATACTGGCGGCCTTGCGAAGTGCTCTGGCGGAAGACAGAGGGGCGAAACTGTCGGCTGATGCGCGCAATCGCATTAAGCGGTTGCTCGAAGCCGGCCTTTCCGGCATGTTGGATGGAAGCTTCGATGAAATGACGCGCGGGCTGGGGCGGAACGTGATCGACGCTAGCAACAACGATGCGACGGTGGGCGCGTTCCGTCGCGAGATGTTCGAGTGTGTGCAAGCGGCAACGATGGGGAGAACCAAATGATTTCAGCAGATACCCTGCAAGTTATGCGAGTCAGCTTGTTGATCTCGGTCCTGGCAACAGCGGTGGTGTGCAGCCGGGGTGAGACCGGCGCCATCACGCCGGCAGCGATGACTTCGTGGAAGATCGCTTGTGACCCGGCCGCCACGGAATCGGAGCGCTACGCCGCGACCGAGTTCCAACGGCTATTCAACGAGATGACGGGCGCGGTGCTTCCGGTGGTGGCGGCTGCGCCGGCCAACGCGGGCGCCGTGTTCATCGGACCCGAGGCGGTCGCCCGGTCCGGCCAACCCCCGAACCAGGGCGCTCTGAGGGAAGAGGAGTTGCGCATTCGTGTCACGCCTAATGGCTTGTTCATTGATGGCGGCCGCCCGCGCGGAACTTTGTACGGGGTCTATGAGTTTTTTGAGGAGCTATGCGGCGCGCGGTTCCTGACCTTCGATAGCACCTATTTTCCTGAAAAGGCGGCGCAACGGCCGATACCCTTGGGGATGCATACGGTGAATCCTGCGTTTGCCTTTCGCTGGTCGTATTATGGCGAGACCAGCCGATATCCGGAGTTTGCGGCGCGTCTGCGCGTCAACACGGTAAGCGACGAACCAAAGCTGGGCGGGCGCACGGGATACCGGTTGGTGAGTCATAACGTTGCCTACCTGGTGCCGCCGGCAAAATTTGGCAAGGAACACCCGGAATACTACGCGTTGGTGGCGGGGCAACGTAAACTCGAGCAAGGGGGCGGCGGTCCGCAGTTATGTGCGAGCAACCCGGAAGTGATCGAGGCGGTCGTCAGTGCCGTGCTCGAGGAGATCAAGAAGAATCCCGACGCCCGGAACATCAACATCGCGCAGATGGACAACGAAGGTTATTGCACATGCCCGAGCTGCGCGGCGATTGACGAGCGGGAGGAATCTCATGCCGGCGCCACGCTGGCGTTGGTCAATGCCGTGGCCGAGCGGATCGAGAAGGCGCATTCCGAGGTGTTGCTCAGCACTTACGCCTATCTCTATACGCGCAAGCCGCCCAAGACGCTGCGTCCGCGGCACAACGTAATGATCCAGTTGTGCAGCATCGAGTGCTGCGACCTTCACGCAATTGATGACCCTGGCTGCCCGCTGAACCGGTTATTTTGCCAGGACATGGCAATCTGGAAAACGAAGACGGACCACGTTTTCATCTGGCACTACAACACCAACTTCAAAGGCTACATGCTGCCGTTCCCAAACCTGCGCAGCATTGGCCTGAGCGTGTCTTATTTTGCCAAAAACCACGGTCAGGGCATCTTCATGCAGGCGGCAGGCAACGGCTTTTCCACGGAGCTGAGCGACCTGCGGAATTATGTCATGGCGCGATGTCTTTGGAAACCGGGCCGGGACAGTTGGCACGAGGCCGAGGAATTCTGCCGACTGCATTACGCCGAGGCGGCGGGGCCCATCCTGGCCTATCTGAAGTACTATCATGACCTCGTTGGCGTGGCGGGAGTTCATCCAACCTGTTTTCCGACCGAGAAGTCGTTGTGTGTCAACCCGGACTCGGCGCGGCGCATGATGGGCTATTTCCAGGAGGCGTTGAGACTGGCACAGTCGGATGCGGTGCGGGCCCGGGTCGAGAAGGCCTCGCTTTGCGCGTATCGAGCCGCGCTAAGCGCATCCAGCATGCGGCTGGTTTACCGCGATGGCGTGTGCCGTCCGGACCTCGAGGGGTTTGACCCTGGTTTGTTGGAGCGTTACGCGGCTTTGTGCGCGCGCTTCGGGGTCACGATGGATGACGAGATGATTTCGACCGGGCAATATCTCGGCGCAATGCGCCTGCTGCAAGGCGGGTTAAAGGCGGTCCGACTCGAGAATGAGTTCTGGCGGGTGGTCGTGCTGCCGGAGAGCAACGCCAAGGTGGTGGAGATGACCTACAAACCCACCGGCCGAAACATCGTTCAGGCTCCGCGGTCGTTCAACCGTTTCCGGCACGAAGAATGGGTGCGCCAGGGCGAGGGGCCGACAGCCGAGAAGATACTGGCTTACGAAGTCCGGATGGAACCTACCAAGGCACTCTTGTCCCTCACGGTAAAGGACGGCGCGCGCATCGAGCGGACCATTGCCCTCACTGGCAACGCCGTCCGGTTCGAGACGACGATGGCCGCCAACGAAGCCCGGCAATTCGATTTTCTTGTGCATCCGGAATACGACACAGCCACCATGAGCGATAATCCGCGCGCGCTAGGCATCTATGTTAAACAGCCCGAGTGGACGCAAGCCAATCGGGACTGGCTGGAAGCCTCGCCCACCGAACAACAGCTTGCGGCCATCAGGAACGGGGCCGCCGGCGGTGTCTTTGCCTACTTCAACCATCAGGCGAAATTCGGCGTGGAACAACGTTTCAACGCCAGCGAGATCAGCGCGCTTGGACTCTTTTGGAATCCTTCACGACAACAGATCAATCTGGAGATGACCTCGAAGGCCGTCTCCCTCGAGAAAGGGCAGCAGGCGCGATATGCTTATGAAGTGCGCTATCTCACCGACGCCCCTGAAAAGCCAAACCCGTCCCAGCCCGACGGAACCCATCCAAAAACACCATGAGAGAACAACTCGCACATAGGACGATTGGCCGCCTGCCAGTCGTCAAAACCGCCGCCAGCAGATTCGTGTTAGTGTTTGCGGCGCTGCTGCTGGCCGCCGCAGTTTTGCTGGCCAATTCTGCGTCCGGCGGCACAGGCGCTCTGTTGAGCAAGGAACGAATGGTGATGGCCGACGGCAAGCCTCAGTTCATGCTCGGCCTGTATGAGAATCCCCGGGATGATGCGGTGCTCAAGGAGGCGGTCGAGGCCGGGTTCAACCTCTTTCAATGCGCCCCTGAAGCCGCCGAACTGGACCGGGTGCATCGCCTGGGGGCCAGGGCGTGGGTGAACGTCGGCGGGGCGCTGGATTTGAGCAATGATGGGGCGAACCGGCGCCAGCGACTCACCGAGATGGCCAGACGTCTGGCGGGGCATCCGGCTCTGCTGATTTGGGAGGGGCCGGACGAGATTCTCTGGAACAACTGGTGGGCGACAACCGAGCAGATCGGCCCGGAGATTGAAGCGATGCGCGGAGCGGGCCAGGGAACGCCAGAACGGGAGGCTCTGGGCCGCAGCGCGCGGGATTTGTATGAGCGCGGCCTTTATGCTGAGTTCGAGAAAGTCCGCG
>JBAXTC010000301.1:0-8490 GCA_037130375.1 Verrucomicrobiota bacterium
AAGCGAGAAACACCCTTGCCCTGCGCACCCAGGGATAGTTTTCTCTCAGACACTATGTATTTGTCGATGAGCGGGAGGACGGCATCAATGATGGCTGGTTTGCGCAGAACCCTGACAGTCGGTTTAACATCATCGATTTCCCGGCCAGCTATCATGGCAGCGCCGGGGGCTTTTCGTTCGCCGACGGTCACTCGGAGATTCACAAGTGGCGGGATGGGCGCACGATGCCGGTGCTCAAGCAGGGACAGGATTTGCCGCTGAACCAAGTGTATTCTGGCAATACGGATGTGGATTGGCTGGCACAGCACTCGGCAGGATTATCGTCATATCCATAACAAAGGCCGCCCTCTTCGAGGGCATGGTCCCCATCCCGGCGGGGTTGTCCAAATCCCTGCAGACAGATCTACGGCCCTGATGCTATCCGCAATCGGACGCCTCGAACCGAGCGCGGTTCATGGTTGTCGAGCCGTCCGGGCTTGCTAAAGTCTGACCGTTGAACCGGCCGCGAGCCAAACTGAAATCGGAACACCGGAAAGTCCATCGGGTCGGGACCAAGGGCTTCGATCGAGCGCAGCCAACTTCCTTGTCGCCAACCCGCGTCAGGAAGTGGCTTTTTCGCGCGGCGGCGGCATTGCTTCCGGTGTTGGCCCTGGCGGTTCTGGAAGTTGCTTTGCGACTGGGGGGCTACGGCTATTCCTGCGGTTTTTTCAAGCCGTTGCGGATCGGCGATCAACATTTCCTGGTGGAGAACGACGCCTTTGGTTTCAGGTTTTTCCCGCGTGACCTGGCGCGAATGCCTCTATCGCTGCGGATGCCTGCGAAGAAAACCGCCGGCACTTATCGGATTTTTATCCTCGGCGAGTCCGCGGCGATGGGCGATCCGGAACCGGCTTTTGGAGCCGAACGTTTACGTCGAAGCCCTGCGGCTGGCTCCGAATGATTATTTCATTCGCGAGAATTTCGCGGACTTCCTCCAGACCACGGGTGACATCAAACCCGCCATCGAGCAATGGCGGCAAGTGCGGCAGCTCATTCCGCAGGATCACGCGGCCTATTACCAGTTGGGCCGGTTGGCGGCGCGGCAGGGGCAATTGACCGAGGCCAAGGCATTTCTTGGAGAGACGGTGGCCATGCGACCCAGTTTTGCTCCAGGCTGGTTCGAGTTGGGATCCGTCCAGGCCGCATCCAGCAACTATAACCTCGCGGTCACGGCGTTTGATCGAGCGTTGCGATTTGACCGGGAGAACGCGAAGTATTGGTTTTACGATGGACTTGCTTTGGCGATGGTTGGGCGGAGATCGGAAGCCATCGAACATTATCGCCAGGCAGCCCGATTCGACCCGAGCGATTGGAAGGCCCACTTCGAGTTGGGCGGACTTTTGGGCCAGGACGGCAACATGCCCGAGGCTAAAGCCGAATCGGAGGCCTCCGTCCGGCTGAATCCGGCTTTTCCAACCTCGCACCTGAATCTTGGTCTGGCGTTGGTAAAGCTCGGCAGTCTGGATGAAGCGGAGCGGCAATTTGAGGAAACTCTGCGGTTGGAACCGGGAAACCCTCGAGCAGCGGATTACCTCGCTCAGGTCAGGACTTTGAAAAAGGATAAGCACCAGCGGGAAGGCTCCAAGTAGGCGGCGTTTCATTGGCCGCCACGAGAGGATTATCAAAGCGTTGCAGGAACCGCCCCATCATCGACGCCCAAACCGGGGGTGCCATTTCGGTTGACGTCGGGCGCGGCGCGGTCGAGAATCAGCGCCTGTGAACCAATTCCGAAGAGCCGCCGCCGTCTTTCTTTCACTCTTTTGCCTTCCTGCCATTGCCCAGGAAAAAGTCATTCGAATTTATGACGGGCCGGCACCCGGATCGGAGGACTGGAAACAAACTGAGCAGGAGAGCCGGACCAATCTCTGGCAGACGCGAGTGGTGTTCAATGTGGCCAATCCGACGTTGACCGTTTTCCAGCCAGAAGCAAACAAAGCCAATGGGACCGCTGTTCTATTCCAAGGGCGGACACGGTTTCGGCATGCGCCAACAGCGCTTGCCGTCGGACCATTGGATCGAACGCTTTGCGGACTGGCTGGATGTGCAGGATTTGTTAAAGAAGTAAGGGCCTGCGTCAATGCATGTCAGTCTGCTTCATCCGATACACCACGGCGTAACTGATGGTGAGTTTGTGGCCGTTGCTGCGCGGGTCGGCGTCGTTGCGCATGACCAGTCGCAACGTATGTTCGCCGGGCGACAGGCCGTGAATGCGCCACAAGTCGTTGTCGTGGGTCTTCGGCACGATGTAGGCTTCGGCAACCAGGTCATTTTTCGAGTCGTCCAGGTAAACATCCGCGCGGCCACCGGATTGAGAAAGGTCACCGACCAGGGCCAGGCCGGTGCCGTTGAATTTGAGGGTGACTTCACTGCCCTCGCCCTCGGCCACCCGCGTCTGAAGTTTGTCAGACCAGAGGTAGCCATCCTTATTCGCCCAATTACCCTTCCAATTCCATGACTCGTCCTGGCACCACAGCACTTTGGCCGGCAGGCCAAAGTCGGATTGTTCGAGGGGCGGGGGTTTGGGTTCTTGCTTGGGAATCACGACTTCGGTTTCGCTCACCTGACCGCCGGCTTGCTTGATCACGGTCAACGTGCGCGCTTCGGTGGACTTCACGATGTCGTTGAAGGAGTATTCGGTGAAATCGAATTTGGTGTCGGCGAGCTTGCTCAGTTCCGTCCGGTAGTGGTCCGGGATTTTCGCATAACCGAGGATGGCCCCAAGCACACCGGTGGCGCTGGAGGGATTGCAATCGGCGTCCTGGCCGCATCGTGCCGAGATGTCCATCGTCTGGCGCCAGTCGCTCTGACCGTAGAGGAGACCCATCGCGATGTAGGCACCGTTGAGCTTGGCGTCGATGTTGAAGGCGCGAAGCGCGCCGTCGGGGCAGGCATCATCTTTGTCCCACTTCTGCTCCAGTTTCTGCCATGCCTTGCGCCAGTCGGTGGGTTCCTGCGCTGACCAGGCGAGCAGGTCGGTGATGAGCTTGGAATAGGAGCTCCCGTGGGGGATGCAGGCCAAGCCAACAGCGACAACCTTGCGTGGGTCGCTTTCAAAATAGGCCGCCGTGTACATGCCGCTCACGAACATGCCGCCGTAGAGCCCGTCGCCATAATTCATTACTCGGCCAACGCGGTCGGCGTATCGGTTCGAGACCTGTGGCAGGCCGGGGCACATGATGCCGATGAAGTCGGATTCGATCTGAAAATCAATATCGTCGGCGTGAATGTTGTAACGCGGATGGCCGGACAGCGGGGCGGAGATGCCGCGGTTGAGATTGCGGCGCGCTCCCGCGTTGGCGTGCCAGAGTTCATATTTCGAGTTCTTGAATGCCTCGCCGTAGTCGGCGGTGGTGGCGTTGAGGCCAACGGTGTCCATCACGCGCGCGAACGTCATCTCGACGTAGAGGTCGTCCTGGACGATGGCGTTGGAAAGCGGAAAGGGCTTGATCTCCCCCTCGTTGATTTTACCCAGAGATTGGAATTCAACCGGCGCGCCATAAACGACGCCGATCATTTGTCCGGCCCACGCTCCGCGAATCTTATCCAGCAGCACTGCCCGCGAAAGCGTGCGCGACTCGGCGTGGACGAAGCTGGGTTGAGCGGCAAGGCAAACCACGGCGGCGAATGCGGTGAGCGATGTGAGCGAGCGAGCTGCCCGCGTGGTCAAGTTGGTAGATGATTGTTTTTTCACGACGAATAAAGCAGGAGTTTACCACCAGAATGTGGGTGATCCGGAGGCTGGGTCTGTGCGCGGAAGCATCGGGTATTTAAATCTTCGCCATTCAACGTGTCCATCCAACATCCCGACATTGCCGCCCATAGGACGATTGTTTATCAGGTGTGATGTTTTGTGCAGTTTGGTCCAGCCGCCTTGAATTTGCGTCCAATTGTAGTTGCCTTGATAAGCTGGAACAGGAGAATTCTGGCCAGGTTGGGAAATCGTGCAATCAGCTATCAGGGGGCGGTCGGACGGGGCGGGCGGCGGAAGGGTGATCGTGCCGTAGCGTATCGGTTGTGGACTCAGCTTGTAGTTCCAATTGGTGGACAAGATACCGGGGGTGTTCGCGAATGTGAACGCATATCCCGTCACGCGATAACCGGTCGAGGGGTTCCCGGGGGTGACAGTCCATTTCCACAGCTCATCACAATTCTGGTCCGGGTTGGCCGGGCAGTACAAGGTCCCTCGAACGCAGCCGCTGGACTGCATGGTTTTCATCAGCGGGTCATCCGGGACGTCCCAGGCCCAATAGGCCGTTGCACCCTGGTTGTAGGCAAATATTTTGTCATTGTTGTCGCTTGCAAAAATAAAACACGCCATGCCGAGTTGCTTAATGTTGCTGGTGCATTTTATGCGGATACCCTTCTCCTTTGCTTTCGAGAGCGCCGGGAGGAGCAGGGCCGCGAGAATGGCGATGATGGCGATGACCACCAGTAGTTCAATCAAGGTGAATCCCGCGCGAATAGGTTTGCCGCATTTCATAATTCCAAGCGTTTGGCCGAGCAACCGTTTTTAAAACCGCAGGGACGAATCAGGGGTCGCTCATTTGATTTTGGCTCATTCCTCATCATCCTGCCTGCTGCGAGGCTTGAACGAGCGACCTTTGTTTGAACAGCACTTGATACTAGATACTACTCACCGGTTCGAAGGGGAACCGTCACCGGTCCTGACGGTTCCCCGTTGATTGGCACAGTCTATTTAATGATGGTGCGGAAGAACTTCTGCGGACCGGTGGGTGCGAAGGTATAGGGCGAAGCCGCACTATTCGTGGCCCACGGGCCAGCTACGGTGGGGGCTTCCAGCAGCGTGCCGGACGGCCAAGTGATCCGCAGTTGCCCTCCATCAACGAGTTGCGCCTGCAGAATGACTGGCGGCACATAGTCGCTCAACGTGGCCGCATTGATGGTTACGTTGCCGCCGGCCGTATCCCACCATCTCACGATCAAGCGCTTTCCGGGTGTCGGGCTTGAATACCGGAAGCTGTAACGGGCGGTGGGGGCGCCCGATCCGCTGAAAGAATCATCGGCAAATATGGGAGCGCTATTGTCGCTCATCATGGCCTCAACATGCATCGTAGCTTGGTAAAGCGCACAATATACATTGAAGATTCTTTCAGATGCTGTCGCCTCCGAAGTCAACTCAAACCCGTTGGGGGCCGCAATAATATAAAGCCCTTGGACAGTGTCTCCAGTTGCGTCAGGCGTGCCGTCGGTCCAAGTGCAATGAATGCCATTGCCGCCGTAGCTGTAAACGGGTCCAATCCCAATTATGGAGTATTGGCTGATCTGACCGGCAAGGGGGGATTTTTGTTCATAGCCAAGAAGGCCCCCATAACCCCACTGCGCCCAGTCGATGACGCCTTCGGCGGTCAGATCGACGATCTGTCCGTCAAAGCCGACTCTGCTGGCCGACAGGGTTGACGTGGCAGATATCACTGTCAAGGCGACCGGGGAGCTGTTGGTGGAACCCGAAATGTCGGAGACCACCACCCGATAGTGTTTGCCGCCAAGAACTGCGCCGACGGAGGTTGTCACCTGAGCATTGGTCGCACCGGCAATGGCGACATAGCCGCTGCCCGAGTCCGCCTGCCATTGATAATGCAACGGAGGGACGCCACTGGCTCCCTGCGCTTGCAGGGTAATCGAGCTTCCGGCCGGAACGATGTTGGTCGGCCCGAGGATGGGCGTGCCGATAGCGAGTGCAGGCATCCCCTGCAGCGATGCGGCTGAGAGGGTGACATTGCCGCCGGAATATATGGGGTCAAAATACAACCTGAAAACCAGGCTCTGTCCAGGCGAACCGGCGGCAAACTGGATGCTGTATCTGCCATTCCCGCCGTAAGGCAAGGACTCATCAATCAGTTTGATCGCGCTGTTATCGCTCAGGAAGGCCTCCACATGAGCGACGGCGTTATACGAGCCGATGTAAACGTGCAACAGCCGGTTCGTCAAGGCCGCAGCAACATTCAACTCAAATCCATTCGGCCCGGGATAGCGATAGACTCCGCCATTATTGGTGGCCACCAGGTTGGGCGTGCCATCCGTCCAGCGGTAGCTAACCCCGCTGCCGTATCTGGCAAGGTTCAAGCCGGGTCCGAACAGTGTGAAGTTGCCAATGAGAGTTCCGCTGGTGACTTTGTAATCCCAATCGGTCGCGCTGGAAAATCCCCAATGCGACCAGTCCAGGCTGCCCTCTTGGGTCAGGTTTGCGCCCGGAACCGATGGTTCGAGGGCAAGAATCTTCAGGATCCCCGTGGCCAGAGTCCGGGTCAGCACCACCGGGGCACTGGTAATCGAACCTTGCGAACCGGTAATGATCACCCGGCAGCTTTCACTGCCGACCGAGCTGTCCGCAAGGAAAGATGCGGACCTGCCGGTGTTGGGAAGGTTCGCATAGCCGGTCCCGGTGTTCCGCTGCCACAAATAAGTGAACGGCCCGGCGCCTTGGGGCTGGAAGGGCGCAACGGAAACCATCATGGGCTGGTTCACCAGCACGTTGGTGCCAGGGTCAACGACCAGGGCGGACATGCTCAATGGGGGAACGGGTTGCAGGGCGGCCGACAGGAGCGAGATGCTCCCTTCATTGGCCGCGCGGGCGGTTTCCGTGAGGCGCACCTTGAGGGTCTTGCCGGTTGTTGCCGCACTAAAGGCGATGGAGTAACGGAGCGAGCCCTTGGTGATCGCAGGACTATCCGTGAACAGCGGGGCGGTGTTGTCACTCAACGAGGCGGTGACATTCAAATGCGCATTATTGACGCCGACGTAGATATAAACGAGCCGGTTGGTGGTGGCGGCCGGAATGTTCAGCTCGAACCCATTGTCCACGGGCAGGCCGACTCCGAACGTTGTCGCTGAGACTGGGTTGTTGGCGGTAATCGCATCCGTCCAACTGAAGCTCACCTCAGAAGTAAATGGAACGGGTGCATCTGCTCCGATCTGGGTGAAATTGCCGATGGTACCGTTCTTGTAATCATAGTCCGTGGGCCCAAACTGCCCCCAATGACCCCAATCAATCACCCCCTCGGTTGTGAGATTAACGTCCAAAACCGTGGTGTCTGGGGAGACGGGCCCCGGAATAACATCGGCGAATGCGCCGAGCGTGCCGGTGGGCGTCGTCACCGTGATCGCCACCGGGGCGCTGGTCACGGCGGCGCCCAGAACGCTGTTGGTGATCACCACCCGGTAGTTGTGGACCCCCACACTGCCAGCCGTGGCGCCATTATAGGGATTGTTCGTGGCGTTGGCAATGTCCACACCATCAACCTGCCATTGGTAAGCAAACGCCGTCGCGCCATTGGCGGCGACACCATGTGGATTGGCCAACAGGTCAAAAGTGCTGCCCGCCGCCACCGTGCTGGGGCTGCTGAGGGCAGGGGCGCCGACGCTCAACGGAAGAGACGCCGCCGAGGACAGGGACATGGCTATCAGCGTGATATTACCACCAGTGCCTGGAAGGACATTTTGCCAGGAGAATTCGAGGGTCGTGGCCGCATTGCCAGCAAACGTGATGGTGTAACGCCTGGTTTGGTTTGGCGCCAAGGTAAGCTGTACCGGCGATGCACTACCATCACCCAAGGAAAGGTCCAGTTGTCCGGATGAATTATACGTGCTGGTATAAAAATTCAGAACCCGGGGCGTCGCCGAGGCCGGAATCGTCATCGAGTATCCGTAGCCTACTCCGCCCTCATAGATTCCATTCGCTCGGTTGATCATTATCTTATCGACCGTGCCGTCCACCCAACTGCAATTGGCTGCAGCCCCACCAAATGAACCACCATAGCCCGAGCCAATCGGGGTAAAGTTGGGAATCTGCGAGACCACTCCGGCTTTGTGGTCATAGTCGGCGAAGGTGAAACTACCCCAATGCGCCCAGTCAATGTCGCCTTCGGCGCTCAAATTAACCGGCTGGCTTATGGGGGCGCTGGTCACGGTCAAAGTTCCGGCTGTGGCGCTGGCTGCCATGAGGCAGGCGAGCACCGCAAGAATGGGGGACCAGCGCCAATTGCCTGGCGAGCCTGGCCGGCCGTGTTTCTGGATGGATTGTGTAGTTTTCATGTTTGTCTTTATTAGTTGTTACTGTTTGTTTGAACTGGAGCTGTTACTTCATACGTTGTTGTGACATTCAAGATTGCATCTGGCCGCAACGCCTGGAGTTTCTGGAGCGCTTCCTCCGCTGCCCCAAGCGCCCAGACAACGGCAGTCTTCCGAGCGCTGAAGTATGCCGGCCAAACTCGTGCGCACGCCGGAGTCATCTTCCACGATGGCAATCGAGATTGGCATGGCCAAGAGATTACAAATGGCGAAAAGAGACGTCAATACTGTCAAACTCCGCACATCCAAGCCGCAGGGCGGATTCAAGAAAAAGAGGCGTGCTTGGGTAGCGGGATTTTTGTGGCGGGCAATCGAGGCTCTGCGGCGCTAGAGCCTGGGCCAGGTCGCCGAGGGCTTCTGGGA
>JBAXTC010000302.1:0-8455 GCA_037130375.1 Verrucomicrobiota bacterium
CCATGCACCCGGACTTGCGGGGCCGGGTAACGGGCTTCCAGTACTATGGGGCGAACATAACCGATGGCTCCGACGGTTACGGCCACGGCACGCACTGTGCCGGCATTGTTGCCGGCAACGCGGCGACCGGCGAGACCGACCCGGACACGGGGGCTTTCTATGGCCTCGGCGTCGCCTCTGGCGCCAACCTCTTCATCGAGCGAATCTTTGACGACTATGCGAGTGAAGCCAATCCGTTCCCCCGGGACGATACACTCACGCAAGACGCCGTTCAGAATGGGGCCGTGATCGGCTCGAACAGTTGGGGCAATGATGTTCAGGGGGAGTATGACACTGACGCCTGGCAATTCGATCAGTTGGTGCGGGACGCGGACCTCTCGACGCCCGGCGATCAGCCTTACATCATCGAGTTTTCGTCGGGGAATGCCGGACCCGACTCGTTAACTGTTGGCAGCCCGGCGACCGCCAAGAATGTCATTGCCACTGGGGCATCTGAGAACGTGCCGGGGACTTTGGCGATGACATACGGCCTTTACGCCGATGGCCCGGATACGATGGCGGATTTTTCGAGCCGCGGCCCGTGCGAGGATGGCCGGATCAAGCCCGACGTAGTGGCGCCGGGCACTTGGATCGCCTCGGCCGCATCCTCCGCGGCCCCGGACGAAGCATCGATTGCCTGGACCGCGATTGACAACTATTACGTGTATATGGGTGGCACCAGCATGGCTGGACCCCATGCCGCCGGCGCGGCGGCCGTTTTCGTCCAGTATTACAAGAGCCTGCACACGAACGCGATACCCTCGCCGGCACTCGTCAAGGCGGCGCTCATTAATTCGGCCAATGAGTTGGACGAACTGAACGGCGGCCCGGGTCCGATTCCCAACAACGATGAAGGCTGGGGCCGCATTACCCTGACCAATATCATCACAACCAACTTCAGCACTGCTCCGCGCTACTACGAGTATGTGGACCAGACCGCCTTGCTGACGGACGGCCAGGTTTATGTCCATCACACCCTGGTCCGGAATTCCAGTCAGTCGCTGAAGATCACCTTGGCCTACACGGATGTCGCCGGGTTTCCGGGCGCGATTCCCGCGCTGGTGAACGACCTGGACCTGGAGGTTGTGGCCCCGGATGGAACTCTTTACCGAGGCAACCAGTTTGCGGGCAATGATTCGGCGCCAAATGCGCCGTCGCCCGACACCCTTAACAACGTCGAGGCGGTTCACCTGGCGCAACCGTTGCCAGGAGATTATCTGGTGCGAGTGCGCGCCCGGCACGTCGTGCAGGATGCGCGGCTGGATACGGCCGTCATTGACCAGGATTTTGCGCTGGTCATTTCCGGTGACCTCGCGCGCCCGGGAGCGGGGTCTGTGCTGCTGGATCGGCCGGCTTATGGCGCGCCGGGCGTCATCCAGGTTTCGGTCTTTGACGCGGCCCGGGTCAACAACAATTCCGTGGGTGTGCTGCTGAAGAGCACGACCGAGCCGGCGGGTGAAAACCTCATTCTGCACTCATCCGGCAACTATGGGGCCTTCACCGGGGCGGTCGCAACCGTCGTGGGTGTGGCCGCTGCGGACGGAGCATTGGAGGTTCGCGATGGTGATGTTATCGAGGCCGACTATGTGGATAGTGCCGGGACGATGCGTATGGTAACGGCGGTGGCTGATCTTGTGCCACCCGGGCTCAGCGGTGTGACGGCAACGATTGACCTCGGCATCATCACCATCACGTGGCAAACAACCGAGCCAGCCAGTTCCATCGTTCGATACAGCACCAACCTCACGTTCAACCTGGCCGCTGCCAATTCCGCGTTGGTCACCAGCCATTTGGTTCGGCTGACCAAACTCGTTCCTGGCAGTGTGTATCATTTCTATGTCAGCTCGGCGGATGCGGCGGGGAATGCCGGCACGAACAACAACTCCGGCACGTATTTTGGCTTCGTCGGCATTGCCACACCGACGGTCCTGCTGGTCGATGCCTACGAACCGGTTAGCGGCTCCCCCGTCATTCCCGACAGCACTTACACCGATGCTTTGACCTCCGCCGGCTTCAGCTTCGCGCATTGGAAAGTCGCCGAGCGTGGCTCGCCGCAACTCCCCGATCTGCAATCGTTTCCGGTGGTCTGCTGGCGGATAATCGACGACATCATTAACTACGGTGTGGACGCAGACGGCCTTCCCGACCCTTCAGCGACGAACAATACACTCACCGCCCGGCAACAGTTCATGATCCAGAATTACCTGAACGGCGGGGGCTCTTTCTTCATGGCCTCGATGGGAATTCTCAGCCAGTTGGGCAATGTAGCTTTCAGGAAGCATGTATTCCAGGTCGCCGGCTTCAAGCAGAATCCCGATCCGCCATCCCCCTGCACAGACTGCGATGAATACTTCGGCGTGCCGGCCATTCTGGGAGCGCCGGGCGATCCAATCACGGGTGGTATGTATGTCACCCTCGATTACAGCTCCTATCCCAGTATCGACCTTTTCGACTTTGGTTACGGCCCGGATTTCTCTGACACCTTCACGCCAGCCACCAACGCCACAGCCATCGTCTTTGAATCTGTTTCCGGCAAGCCCTGTGGCATCAGCTACCCCCGCGTTGGGGTGGACAGCCCGGGCCGGGTGGTTTTTCTTTCGTTCCCGCTTGATACCGTGCCGGCGGCCGGAACTGCGCCCAATAACGAGACTGATCTAGTGCGGAATATTCTTCTGTTCCTGACGCCGGGCGCCAACGGGGTTGGAACCGTTCACCTGAACCAGGGCGTGTATTCTATTCCGGACCAGATCATCGTCGAGCTGGGTGACTCGGACCTCGCCGGGACAGGCCCGGCCCACGTAACTTTCTCGACCAGCTCAAGCACGAACCATGTAACCGTCACCCTCAACGAGACGACGCACCCCGGGCTATTCCGCGGGTTCCTCACACTGGTGGCCACCAACGCCGCGAACCGACTGGCGGTCCGCAACGGTGATATTGTCATGGCCACATACTTCGACGCCTCGAATAACAGCAACGTCGTCGCCACTGCGCGCGTTGACACCGTCCCGCCTGTCATCAGCCAGGTCACAGCGGTCACCGGCTTCGGCGATGCCACGGTGAGCTGGATCACCTCAAAGCCGGCTGATTCGCTGGTCCAATACGGCGAATCCGTGCTGTTGGGCCGGACGGCCTACAGCGGGGCCCTGGTCACGAATCATGCGGTCACTGTGGGGAGCCTCCTGGCCAACCGCGACTATTATTTCCGGGTAGTCAGCCGCGACGATGCGGGGAACGCAACTGTTGATGACAACAAAGGCGATTTTTACACCTTTACGACCCGCAAAGCCCCGCAGCCTCCCTGGTCTGACGATTTGGAGAGTGGCGCTGGCGGTTGGACTGTTGTGCCGGATGCCGGCTCGGATTTGAATTGGTCGCTGGGAACTCCGAACAATGGTTTGCAGACCTCGGCGCATTCGGGGACCAACGTCTGGGGCAGCAATCTCCGTGGCGAGTCTTTTAACTTGTATGCTGGCAGCTTTCTTTACAGCCCCATGATTGACCTGTCCGGCTTCAGCTCTGCGACCCTCACGTTCTGGCACAGCTTCGATTTCAGCGCGCTGTTAGCCGTGGAACTTGGTGAAGTTGGTATCAGCACCAGCAGCAGTATTCCGCCACGCTCCATTCCTACCCGGGCAGCCTATGGCGGCCAGCAGGCACTGGATTGGGAGGAGGCAACGGTGGACCTGACGGAGTACGTTGGCAAGACCATCCAGGTGGTGTGGTTCTATCAGGGGTATGACCTCGGGTTCGGTGCTCCGCCCAACGGCTGGCTTGTGGACGATGTCAGCATCACGGGCGTGGCCGGCGGTGGGACGATTGTAATCTCGAAGAATCTCGGCCAGGGCAAGTTCACCCTCACAGGCAAGACCGGCCAATCCGGCACCGCCCCGTTGACTGTCATCACCAACGCGCCCTTAGGCCCTTATACGGTGCAATTCAGCGATGTTGCGTTTTATCAAACTCCGCTCGGCCAGTCGAACACTCTCACTAACGGCGGCACGGTCACATTTACGGGCACTTACGACTTCATTGATGCCAACCACAACGGCATTTCCGACTCGTGGGAAAGGTATTACTTCGGTTCAGCGATCGCCAGTCGGACGCAGCTCACCGACACAGATGAAGATGGCATGTCGGATTACGCCGAGTTCATCGCGGGAACCAATCCCACCAACGCGGCCTCGAAGCTCGTCTTCCTTTCGGCAACGCTGCAGACCAACCAGCAAATCCAACTCGAGTGGGCGGCCATTCCCGGCCGACTGTATCAAGTTCAAGCTTCCACAAACCTGGCCACATGGGCAACAGTCAGGGATTGGCTTCAGGCCTCAGGCAGCCCGATGTCTCATACCACCACCAACGCCAACCAGAACTCGCACTTTTACCGGGTGCAGGTTCGGCCGTAAATGAAGTCCGTATCGGTGGTTATTTCGGCCCGTTGTGAATCTTGGACTTCTGCACAGGGTTCGTGCTGACATTGCTGCCAGCAGCCGCAGTTTCAAGCCGCTGTTTTTGCTGCTTTTCCACCAGCCTCAGTTCAGCGCCCAGGCAGTATAGCGCGCGGATGTTGCCCGCAACATAGACGAGCAGAATCGCCAGAATCGCGATGACCACTATCACCGCCATGCCTTCCTCCCGGCGACGAAACCTGGGGGCGTCATGATTCATTCGTGAGTTGCGAACAGACGTGATCTTCATTTGGTGGTACTCCGTTCCGGGACAGCCATAAAGGTGAAGAGCGGGCGCACACGACCTGGTTTGACACTTCCCTTCTGTCGTGGCTGAAGTTCGAGTTCCCAGCGCCAGGCCGTTACATGCTGGCGGGCGTCAGGCTCGATGACCGACGATTTCACGTTGGTCAGCAGCCTCACCCACGGGCCATCGCCGAGACGGCGGAAGACCGCATTCGTGGAAAAGCGATAGGCCGTTTCAGCGTGCGCGCCCTTCAGGAAGGCTGTCACCTCCGCGGGTGTTTTCTCCACCCGGATCTGCTGGTCGGCCAGGCGCACGTCCGCGCGCCACCGTTCCCCTGCGTGGAGCGCGTTGGCGATGTCATCTGCATCGCGGCGCAAGGCGATCGAGCTATCGATGCCGCGATAAAGCGCCTCGTAACCGACCCCCAGGAGCACAAATACCACCGCAATATAGACCAGCACTTCGACAAGCAGCATGCCTTGCACCTTGGGCTTTCGGCCCTCTTTCCGGACTCTGCCTTCTGCCTTGTGCGGCATCTTCATTTTACCCTCACCTCCCGCGTCACGGCGCCGCCGTGCTGCTTGAGCGCCGGCTGCCAGTGCAGCCGCACCTTGCCCGGTTCGAGCGTGAGCACGAATTGGCCGGGAGGCAGATTGGTCGCCGCTCCGGCGCGAACCTGGTATTCGTGAGTGCCGGGTGTAAACGCGCGCCACTCGCCCGCCGCCAGCACTTCCATCTCACCGTCCACTATCTCCATCGCCACCGCGCGCTGATAGGAAGAGCGGGCCAGTCGTCGTTCCGACACAAACGAATAGGCCAGCGGCAGAAGCACCCCGGCCAGGAGCGCCAGCGCCACCAGCAGTTCGGTCATCAGCGCGCCGTGTTGCCGCCTCGATTGATCTGTAGTGCGAATCACCATAGCGCCGCCTCGTTGGTGAGTTTAATGAAAACCAGAAAGATCGCGATCACAACGCTCGCCACAATTGCCCCATTCAACAACACCAGGACCGTCGTGGTGATCTGCGCCGCGGTTTGTTCCAATTGAAACGCCCTGGCATCCAGCGCCTCGTGCCACCCGGCCAGCGCTTGGAGAAAACCCCCGCCCCGGCGCAGCGCATTCGTCAACCGCCACTGTAATTCCTTTGAATCATCCATCAGGCGGATGGCCTCGGGCAGTTTGACCCCCTCGGCCAATAGTCTGCGCACCTTCACTGCACGTCCGGTGATCAGGACATTCCCGGTTGATTCCGCCGCCAGGCTGATGGCTTCGGCTTCGGGCACCTCGGCATCGAGCAGCATGGCCAGCATTGAGGAAAAGTCCCGCTGCAAACGTTTTTGCCGCCAGGGCAGGCAGCCGATAACCCAGTCCTGCACGCCAGGCATCGTGCGGTGCATCCACCCGGAAAACCGCGGCCCGCCCAGGTAAGCCAGCACCGCCAGCCAGACCAGCGCGAGGATTCCCATCTGAATGGCAGTCGAAACAGTATTCCCCGCAAACACAAACCGCGTGAACGCCGGCAGAGACTGTCCTTCCAGCATGCCATCAAACACCATGTTGAACTTTGGCAAAACCTTGATCCTCAGTATCAGCGGCACGAAGATCATCATTGGTGTGACCGCGAACACCAGTAGAACGAGGTAGTTGAGCGCCCCCCGGACCTGCGAGACGCCGTCTTTCAACAACTGACGGCAGGCGGGCAGCACCTTCGCCACGTCCCCGATGCGTTCACCGGTCTTGAGCATCGCCCGGATCTGCGGTGTCACCAATCGGGGCACTTGTTCCAGCGCCAGGCTAAGCGGCATCCCCTGTTCCAGATATGCCGCCAGCCTATAAAATCGCGCTCCCAGCGACCGGTCGCGACTGGTCGCCGCCCCGACAATGGCCGCTTCCGGCCTCCGGCCCTCATTCAATCCCAGTTCCAGCAGATCCAGGAACAGCCGGGCTCGTTCATTGCGCCGCAGCGGCAGCGTCAGCAGGAAATATATGAGGTAGGTGACTCCGCATACAGGGGCCAGCCCCAGAAAGAGGTAGATGACAAACCCCAGCGCCAGGGTCGCGATGCCCGTAAGCGGATCCGATTGGAAAACCTGTTGAAAGCTGTCGTTCATTCTGAATCAGTCTCTAAATCCCCATCCCGTCACCACCAATCATATCCATCAGCCAGATCATTGATTTCATGAGCGGCATGGCCTGCCAGAGAACCATCGTGCCGAGCAACAGAATCGACACCGGCAGCGCCCCATACAGAGCCAGTTCACTCCGATACGCGGCGCGGGCCTGGTAAATATCAGCCGCCTTCCGGAAACCCGCTGCGACGTCCTCGCCGCCCTTTTGCACCAGCCACAGGAACAGGGGCGGGAATGGCGGGCTATCATCGGTCCATTGCGCCGGCTTGCCCTGGCCGGCTTCGACGAGCTGACGCCACTGATCGAGCGCCGGGCCCGCAGGCGTGCCGGTCTCGAGCCTCCCCGCCATCGTCAGTGCCTCGGGCAGGGTCAGGCCATTCTTGAGCATGAGGGTCATGGCGGCAGCCAGTTGCGCCAGGCTCGCTTCGCGGAATGCTGGCAAACGCCACCGCAGCCGCGCCCGCCAGCTCGGGATAAAGAACGCCGCCAACCCGAGCAACGCCACTGCGGTGAGCACTACTGGCGGCATCCACACGCTGACCATCAGCCCCTGCGGCGGAGCGAGTTGATCGAAGAATTGCGCCATGAACCGCCGGAACGCCAACGACACCATCAGCGTCAGGCCCAGCGACACGATGATGACGATCAAGGGATAAACCATCAACCCCTTGAGGCGGGTCCAAAGCGCATTGGCGCGCTGGTAATAGTCTGCCAGCAAGGTGAGCACTCCCGGCAGATCGTCGCTGCGGGCGCCGATCTCGACCATGCGCACGTAGAACTCCGGTAGCTTGCGTCGCGCCAGCGCTTCCTTGAGCGGCGTCCCGCGCGCCAGGTCGGCCTCCAGTTGCTCGATCTCAAACCGCAATGCCCCGGTTCGCATCCCGGCGCACAATTGCTTCAGGGCACCCTCCAGCGGCAGCCCGTCGCGCAGCATCGCGGCCAACTGCTGATTGAAAAAGGCAAATTCGTCGTAGTTCATGACATCAGTCCATCAAATTATCTGCTGAAGGATTGGACAGAGGAAGGGGCGCGTCGTCACGCGACTTTCCCAAGGAACAGAACACGGCATCCACCGGATTTCAATCTGATACCAATTTGGACACCATTATGCGCCACAGGAGGGAAAGCTGAAATTGGGAAAGCAGAAAACAGAAATTCAAGGGGGAAAGACGGGGGGGTGAACAGGAGGGAACGGAGGGAACGGAGGGAACGGAGGGGGAAGAACCGGCAAGACGGTCCTGCGGTATGGTGGAAGCTCCGTCAGGAGCGGCATGTTTATAGCAACGGTGCCGCCGGAACCCCACCAGCTCCGTAGGAGCGGCATGTTTATAGCCACACGAGCCGCACGGTCCCCCAAGCTCCGTAGGAGCGGCATGTTTATAGGAACCGGAACCAACAACGATTTTCGCAAGATCGTCAGGAGCGGCATGGAACCATTCGTCTGGTCCCCGATCCGACATGCCGCTCCTGACGGAGCTTGGTTCTCGGGGGCGGGTGCCTTAGCTATAAACATGCCGCTCCTACGGAGCTACGGGAGCTTGGTTCTCGGGGGGTGCGTCTCAGCTATAAACATGCCGCTCCTACGGAGCTATGG
>JBAXTC010000303.1:0-8434 GCA_037130375.1 Verrucomicrobiota bacterium
CGTGATGCGTGATGCGTGATGCGTGATGCGTGATGCGTGATGCGTGATGCGTGAGGGGGGGGGGCGGGGCGTGGATGTCCTCGCGCCAGGGGTCTGGGCTTAGGGGTGAAGGAGGGCAGGGACGGGCGATTCTTTGCCGTCCGGGAGGATCAGCAGCAGTTCGCAGATGCGCACGATGCCGTCAACATCTGCGCGCTCCGATTTTGGCAAGTCGGACGCGGGCACGAGAATGCGCAGGGCTTCGGGGGTGACGACTTGCGGGAAATCAACCGTTACGGTTTTTGTTGTGGCATCCTTCAGCTCGCCAACGGTTTGCCAGCCGCCTCCGTTGCGAACCTGGACCTTCAGGTTCCGCTGCAGCGGGATGATGGGGCGGTCGTCGCCAATGATTTTCACGCCCCGGAACTGGATATTTCTGCCGCCGGGGAACTCGATGGCCCACCAGACATCGAGGGGCTTGTCCTTGGCGCCGCCTCCATAAGGCATGGAAATCCATGCGGCGAACGGATTGGGATCGCCGTCGATGGCATTCTCCGGTCCGTACTCGGGTGCATAGACCGATTGAGCGGTAATGTTCCCCGGTGCAGTCACCGCGGCTTTGGTCCGCAGGGAGGTTTCCAGGGAAAACGGCCCTCGCTGACCGGCCGTATCAACCGCGCAGACCCGATAATGATAAACTGTGGCTGGCTGCACGGCGTCATCCCGGAACATAATATGGTCGTAATCCCCCTGGCGATGGTCGATGGGCACATGGCCATACACCGTCGAGCCCTTCACGATCGCGTCGGCATCGGCAACCCCAATGCATGTTGAGGTGTCAGGCTCAAACCCGGCCCTGGTGGACCGGTGGATTTCATAGCGATGCACATCCGATTCGCAGCTTGTGCGGAACAGCAGGTTGACGAAGTTGTGCGGGCTGATGGGACTAACGAGAATGGCGCGCAGGCCCTCCACGCGCAGCGGCGGCATGTTCTTCTGGCTCGATTCGCGGGTGGTAGCGGCAAAGGGCGCTGAGAGCGGGCCTTCGTTATTCCAGCGGTCCACGGCTGCGACGCGGTAATAGGAAGTCGTTGCCGGCTCGAGGCGGCTATTGATCCAGCCGCCGTAGTGCAACTGCGGTTGATCGACATAGGCCGCCGAGGCTGGCCTTGCTACGAGGTTCAACAGCGAAGGTTGGAAGTCGGGCTGGCTGCCGCGGTAAACGTTGTAGTGGCTGATGCGTTTGGCCGCGCGCGGCTCGGTCTCCCAGGCAATTTCGACCTGCATGTCTGAGCGGGGCGAGATCTTGAATCTCGACAGCACAGGAACGGGACTTTTTGGCCGGGCGAGCAGCCGGATGGTCTTCACGCCAAATGGGCGCAGGGTGATAGTGACTGCGTTATCGTTCTTAACCGCCAGCCGCGCGGGGCGATCGTTCTCGACCAGATCGGTCTCTGTCGCGGCGGTGATTCTGCCGATGAACGGGAATGTCATGGTAGCGGTGGTGGCGGTGCCTTGCGTTTCGTTGAAGCGGGCAATAAACCCAGCGCCATTCGCTTCGGCGGGTTTGATCGAGCTGCAGATAATGTTGGGTTGGTCGATGCGCACGAAGCTTGAGGTTGGGGGCAAGGTTCGCTTTTTCTTTCCTGTCACCACTTTCGCCAGGAGCGGATTCAGCACGTCCCAGCCGAACTGATCGGCTTTGCCCGCCTGCCAGCCGCCTTCGTGGCTGCGGATTGACCAGGTGAACCGAACCGGTCCCTGCTGGTCCCAGCGGATGTTCACATCAAACATGTTGTCCATCAGGTAGAGGTACATCCGGCTGTTGGCGGGATACTCCATGACCCTCTCGAATTGGCTCTCGAGTCCTCCGGGAATCAGGCACGAGCGCGGGTGGCCGTACTCGAAGAGGGACGCATCGGGGCAGGAGACCGTCACTCCAAAGTGGTCGTTGGCGACATCGGCGAAATGGCGTGTTGCGTAATAAGCGGTGCATGAGCCGTCAAACTGATCACGAATCGGCTCGGCCACTGCGCCCGGCAACTCATGATGAAACCGGAAGTCCGGAACAGCAAAAGGCAGTGCCACATAAATCGATTCCTTGTTCAAGACACTCGAGTTCGGGATGCGGCAGGTTCGTCCCGAAGGCGATTTGACCAGGTCGAGGGCAAAGTCGATGCGTTTGAGCGCGTGATAGAGAATGACGGTTTGTGCAAGCTGATCGACACCCACCGCGGCTGCTTTAATGGTCATCAGGCTGGCAACCGGGCCGTTGATGGCTGACATCTGCGCCGACTGGACACGATACCATTTGGAGGTGCGCGCCTGCGGACTCTCGTAGCGTTCGTACAGGTACTCGTTGAACTTATGGGGCGCACTCTGGTCAACCAGTTCGCGGTTCAGTTGCTTGTCGCGGATGCTGGTGATGGCGCCGGTGGCCGTGTCAAACAGGATGCGGTAAAAACCATTCTCGAGGCTCGCAGCAGCCGGCGGCTGCCGGCTCTGTTCCACTTCGGGCTTCCGAGTCAGAGCCTCCTCACGCCGGCTGTTACGAGGGGCGGACGGCGGCAGCAGGCTGAAAGTCTTGTATCCGAGCGAGGGCACGTCGGCGGCAACGAACACAATCGTGCCATCGGCCAGGGTTTGATGGGGCACAGCCTGGCCAGTAACGGCGTCTCGCAGGCAAAAGGGCTGTCTCAGCTCTGCCGCCGCCAGAAGGACCACGTCGCTGCGATTACGGGTCAGCGGATTAAAAACAATGATGCTCTGGTCGGACCGGGTGGTGATCATTTCCGCCAATTTGTCCAGGGCGCTGCTGCAGGCGCGGTCGCTGAACTCTTTGGATTCGACGACCATTTCCCGGTTTTCCTCCAGCTCGGTCTCATACTGCCGCATGCGCTCGGGATCACAGTTGATGAAATCAATGGCGTCAGTGTGCTCGTGATATTGCAGCAACCGATGGTAAGCCTGGTAGATGTCGGCCCAGGGGTAGCCGCCGCCTGCCAGGGTCGTGGCGATGGTGCAGAATTTCTCCGCCGTGGGAATCGCCTCGCCTTGCCGTCGCGCCAGGGCCAGCAGCCACGCATCGGTCGCGTCCTGATCGGCCCATTGGTTATTGCTGTCTTTGGCGAAGGTCTTGATTTTCGCCGGATCGGCCTGGCGCATGATCTCCTCGAAGAACATCGTCATCGTGGCATAGACCAGGTGCGGATACGCGTAGCGGCCGTTCCAGCGGCGAATCTTTTCAGCGTTGTCGAGTGTGATCAGTTGGAAATCCGTGCCGTCCTGGCACAAGAGCGTGTCGTAGGGCCAGTTGCCGCTCAGGCGTGTGATGAGCGATTGTATCTGTTTTTCGCTGCCGTCGCCGAGATTATCGCCCGCATATCCGCCGTAATCGATGGAGCGGACCAGCACTTTGCTTTGGCCATCCGGGCCTTGCCAGTAGAACACCGGCTCGGCCGAGGCGGGCTGGAGGCACTGCCCGACCCCGTTGTGGCCGTGAAAGAAGTAAGGCACGCCGGCCTCGGCGCAATAGGTTGCCAGCGGCCAGGTCAGGCCGATGACATCGTCGAGCTGGGCGGTCTTACTCGGCGCCACCCCGAGCAAATCGGGTGTGTGCCGGCCGGTCAGGTAGAAGAGTCGCGCCATCAGCTCGCAGCTCATTTGCTCGGTATTGGCGGTATTGTGAACCGCGCCGATCTGTATCCGGCCTTCACGGACGCGACGCGCAAGCTCGGCGGCTTCGGCGTCGCTGTGGCTGCCCAGGAAGCTGGTAATCGGCTCGCTGGTCTCGATGACATAACGGAATTTGCTGTCCTCGTCCCAGTTGTCCGTTTCGCTGCAGAACTTCAGGGGCCGCTCGATGTTGGCGTGGCGAATGTTCGTGCGCAGCCGGTGGGGATAATCCCCGAAACCCAGGTCGTGGTGGGAATAGGAAACGCAGTAAATCTTCCATTTCTTTTGCGGCTGCCAGTTGAGTTGGTGCCGGGCGAGCACTCCGTCCCCGTCTTTGGGAAGCAATTCAATGATGAGATTCGCGGGCGCGGCGATGTCGGGGACAAGAATGGTGTTGGTTGACTGACCGGTGGGCACCTGGCCGAGGGCTTCGGCGGTGCTGGATGTGCCGAGGGTGATTCTGGCGGTGAGGGCTAACGGCGCGCCCGAGTTATTGAGGTAAAGGAGTGCGCGCTGGCGCAAGGGCTGGCCTGGCTCGGTCTTCGGAAACAGCGGTGTAGGCTCAACCTTCACGATCTCGAGTTGCCCGGCGGCTCCGACATGGAAACAGGAGAGCAGAAAGGCACCCAACACGCACAGATTTATTTGCCACTGCTGACGCCACATAGTCATAGAATTAATTACCATTCATCCGGCGCGATTCATTCGCTTACCTGGCTGCATCCGCTTTGCTGAGCTTGGTGGCACAGCCCGGACCAGGGGGAGGGACCGCCGGGATCATCTCGGTTTTGGGCGCCTTCAAGAGGAAGGCCAGAACCGCGCCGACCAGGAGCATAATCCCGCAAGTAATGAAGGCATAGGTGTATGCGCCGAACAAATCCCGAACCCTGCCGCCGAGAACAGAGCCGGTGACGCCGGCGACCCCAAAGGCGGTGAACACGGTGCCGTAATTGACGCCCAGGTTGCGAATGCCATAGAAGTCGGCGGTGGCGGCGGGAAAGAGCGTGAAAATTGTGCCATAGCAGAGGCCCGTGAAAGCTGAGCCGAACAACAACAACGCGGGAGTCCGGTATTGGGTGAACATGAACATGTTGACCGCCTGCAGTATGAACGCGAGAATCATTGTATTGGTTCGTCCGATACGGTCGGAGAGGAACCCGCTCAAGAAGCGTCCGCACGTGTTAAAGATCGCCACCACCATGACCAACAAAAATGCCTTGTCCCATTTCGGCGCCTGGTCCTGGGCAATGAGGGTGATGTTTCCAATAATCAGCAAGCCGGCTGAAGCCGAAAGCACGAACATGAGCCAGATCTGGTAGAACTGTCCGGTTCGGAGCATTTCATGCCAATCCAGCTCCCGCCGCGAGGCGGCCGGCGGCCTGGCCTTGGAACCTGTTGATGCGGCCGCCTGGGCGGGGACGTAGCCCGTCGGCGGGTTAGTGAGGAATTGGGCCAGGATGGAAATCAGCACGATGGTGCCTATGCCGAGGATGAGAAAGGTTTGCTGAATGCTGGTGACCTTCAGCAAGTAGTTGGTCAAAGGCGACATATATACTGCCGCGAGTCCGACGCCGCTGACGACGATCCCGGTGATCAACCCTTTTTTTGCCGGCGGAAACCACTTGATCGAGGGGGGAGTCGTGGCGCAATAACTCAAACCAATGCCAATGCCGCCGACCAGGCCGAAGGTGATCATCATCAGCCCGTAGGAATGCACAAAAGAGGATAACACCAGCCCCAACCCGAAGACGATACCCCCGAGCATCGCCACGTAGCGCGGCCCGACCTTGTCCTGCCAGCGGCCGGCGAAGATCATGGTGACAGCAAAGGCAGCGGTGGAGGTGGCAAAAGGCAACATGGCCTGGGTTTTCGTCCAGTGCCATTGGCCCGCCAGGGCTTTGCCCACGACGCTCCAGGCGTAGAGGGCGCCGATAATCAGGTTGACGCCGAGTGCCGCAATAACCACGGTCCAGCCGCGAATAGGGGAGTTTGGTTGTTGTGTCATATAAGTGGGCGGTATTGGTTTGTCAGCTCTCTGAGCCTTATGAGCGGTTAGCCTAATGCATCGCTTGATTTCAGACAAACATAAATCTGGTGCAAAAACGCCAAGAATTCCTTCGCGATTCCTGGGCTGGGCAAGATCGTCCTGGTCAATCGCAAAGCTCGCATGGGTCGAAAATGAAATTCACATTCTTTCCGTTATTCCGAAACGAAGTTGAAATCGTGGCATCGTGCGGTGAGGCTCGTTTGATCAAGCACCTGGACGGCAAGGTGGAATTGAAGGGCGGGTCAAGAGATGATCGTCTGGCTGCTCACGAATGGATCTCGCTGTTTTGGCATGAGGCGGTGGTGGGAGACGGGTCTGGACGGCGGGGTTGAGACTATGGTGGACGTGGGACGTCGTCTTGGCAACCAAGGGAAAGTTCAGGCTGGTGGGTTTGAGATGATGGAAGCCATTGAGATCCAAAGGCTAATGCAGCAAGTCCGGGGTTCGAATGATTTTCCACACAATTCGTCTAATCGTAACTGTTCAGGTGTGGCACAGACCTGCGGTCCAATGCCAGTAGGATTTCATTCCCAAGAATACCCGCGAAACCGGTCCAAGCCTTTGTCCCGGAGGGTCATGAAATAATAGCCCTTATGGGGAACTCCCCATAAGGGCTATTGTCGGCCATCTCTCCGGGATGAGGAGGGTCAAATCCTAGCGGCATTGGACCGGAGGTCTGCCCCAAGCTCGGACCTGAACAGTTACAGAAAATCAACCTCCCAACAAATTACAGTTTCTTTTTTCCCTGTGCTTTTATCTTGGCCCATCTCGCCTTGGGAGAAGCAGAAACCGCAGCTTTCCAGGCAGCACTCCTCTGAATCTTGGGTTTCATCGTGGGTGCTGATTCATCTGACATGCCTGGGAAGGTCGTAAATGCGATCCCTTTGCGTTTTGCCCATCTTGCCTTTTGAGCCGCTTTCATTCTCGCCCTCCCCGCTGCACTCACCTGGCGTCTCTTGGGTTCTTCAATCGGTTGTGGAGCAGGAGTGGGAACCTCGCCGCTCAGGATTTCATTCAGTTGTTGTTGCAGCGACTGGATATGCTCCTGGAGATCGGCTGCTTTTCGAAGTTGTGCTGGTGTTATATTGATCATGTTCGACGTAATGTAAAGCAGATCGAGGAATAATGTCAAGAGAAAGAAACAACGCAAGGAATAGCCGGCGAAGCCACGGTCAATACGGCTTTCTGGGCCTTCAAATACTTGTTGAGCGTCCCAATCCCTGTGGTCTGCGTCCTCACCGCCCTCATTCCCGGCTCCTTCATCATCTTGTATTCAGATAAAGATCAGGCCGATGACCAGATGAATGATAGGAATGCAGGCAAAGAAAGCGACCGCACCACTGACTACATAATGGTAGATGGAAAGAAGCCTGATGTGCTCGTTGTCTGTATTCTGCTGCGGATTTGATGCTGCATCTCTGTAAGGACGGGGAGCAGACACATCCTTGAGAAAGACTCATTGCCTTTCGATGTTCTGCTCCCCGGTTACCAAGTCTTCCGCTTCCAAACGGATGCGGACAACTCTGGCACGAAACATGGATTATGGCTGCACTCTATGTACGGTGGCGTCGATGCGGTTTGCTCGTTCATTCAACATTTGCTCCAGAAATGCGATGCCAGAGCTACGTGACCTTCGGTGAGAGTGAAATCACCCTTTTCCACTTCTTGCTCACTCTCGAGGGAAAGTTAGTATTGCCGTGCAATCTGCCTGCCATCAGCCACGAAGGCTCGCCAGGATGCGGACGGTTTCACGGGCTCCGAGGCGGGGGAGCAATGCCGTCTTGGCAATGCCTGAGACCACTTTGGTGATGTTGTGATCGACTTTCCCGGGCTGGCCCCAGACGGTGCCGCTCGTATCCGTCAGGTAAACCGAAAAGGTGTGATGCCCGGTTCCAGGGCGTTCTCCAATTGCGTGCAGGATGGCCCGGCGACCGGGAAGACCGCCAAACAGATGTTCGCCGACATGGTATCCGGCGCGGACGCGCCCGGAGGTGAGCACGACGTGCTCTCGGGCGGTCCGAAAACCTCCGTCGGCAAGCCGGTTCCGTAACTCCTCCAGGAAGGCGTCGAGGTGCCCCGCATCCATAATAGCCAGGGCGTTAAGTCCGTCGGAAATGACAATCTGCACATCGCAGAGGGCGTTTTGCTGTTTGCGCAGGTTGCGCAGCGCGGCTACTGCTGCAGACCCAAGTTGCTCGCCGGAGGTAGGGTGCAGGATATAATCGTTGCGGTTGACGGACTTCGTCGATAACAGCAGTGCCTGGGGAATTCCGGCGATGAATACCGGGGTGAGTTCTGCCCAGATGCTCTTCTTGGCGTCGCTATAGATCCGCCGGATGTCCGTGTCCAATGCCGGCGCTAAATCGCCTGCTTTTGCGCCGTGCCCCTCGGCCAAGAACACACCGTGGCTGCGGACCACCGCCATGAGGGATCGCGCCTCTGCCAGAATCTCCTGGTTGGCCCGCGAGTCCGCCTTCTTCCGGCGATACTGAAGGTATATCCAAGCTGGGTCGCCAAAGTGCGAACCGGGCTTTCCGCCGGCATCGATCACGCCTAGTGACTGGAAGAACTCCCGCATCGGGTCGTTCACCTTGTAGTCGAACTTCTCTCGCAACCGGACATGATCCTGGAAACCGGTTGTAAGGTAGCCAAGCATCGGATCAATCTTCGTGGGCAGTGCCATCAAATAGGCGGGATTAGCCGGCATGACCTGATCGAGACACCAGTCGAGGT
>JBAXTC010000304.1:0-8433 GCA_037130375.1 Verrucomicrobiota bacterium
GCCAGGGGAGTCCACCCGGCAGTTGGCCGCGAAAGAGGTTCTCGACCATGACGAAGCCCCTTCCCAGCCTGTCATCCTCGCACCACTGCGCACGGTGGCGGACAAGAATGTCCGCGGCAAACTCTGGAGTTCCAAGCCCCATTGCCAGTCGGCCCCCTCGGGTTCGTCGTGAATCCACGGCCATCAAAGCGGGTCTGCCATTGCCGGCCGGGATTGCGCTGCACATTTTACGATGCGGGTTTGGTCCTGACGATCTGTGCTGACGCGCGGAGTTGGTTGAAATAGTCCTGGAAGCCCTCGTCGTGCAGCGTTAGGACTTGCCGGGCCAGTTTTACGCGGATGCCCTGTTCGATTTGGTCCCAAGCGGCCTGGCGCTGAGCCGCATCCGGCGGGAGCGCGGCGTAGTCGGCTCGGTGCTGTTGATAGTACTGCTCCACTTGCGCGGCGGTGACGTCGCGCGAGGGAACGCCCGCCTTTTCCGCCAGCGAAGCCTGCAAGAGCAGCGCCCCGGCGGCGCGCGCTTCGAAATCCGCATTGGCCGGGTTGTGTTGCAGATCGTCGAAGAGATTTGCCGCGGGGCTTTCACTCCGGTCGCGCAACTTGGCCAGTTGCTCGCGTTGCGACGCTGTGAGGTCCACCCGCTGGGCCCGGGCGTTCTGAAGCGTGACTTCACGGTCCACCGCCCGGTCGAGCAGGAAGGCGTAACGCTCGGCCGACAGGGTCTGCTCGGCGGTTTCCTTGCCGGGCGGGAGCGGGAGCAAGTCCTTTAGTTCAATGGCCGCACCGTTGACGGTCGCGAGCACCTCACCGGCCTTGATGCGAAGTATCCCCGTGCCGCCGCCAGCTCCTGAGACGAGCGTGACGGCTGATGGGGCGCCAATCGCGGCCAGCCGCGTTACCGCCACGCCAGGCGCGGCGGTAACCGGAGTTGTGTCTGGCGGCGCGACCCTCGTTTCCAATGTGAGCGTTTCAGACCCGGCGGGGGACTGCGGCCTGGCCGGCCGAAGATGCGGGAGAACGCTCCCAATCAGGAGCAAGCCCGTTACGATTGCCACGCCGATCCAGAGAGGCCGTTTCGTATGTTGATTTTGCATAACTTGCAGTTCGTTGAAGTTTGCGGGTGTTGCCCGGGCTATTTCATTTCTTGCCGGTTTCCAGATTCAAGGTCCCCATGCCCAGCACCGCCAGCGTGGCATTGTCAATGACCGTCACGGTCGTTCGGTAGTAACGGCTGCCGGTCACCGTGTTCGGGTCGCCGAAGTTGCTGGTGTCGAGGTTGAACTGCCACTGGCTATTGCGATACTGCATGAGCCCATCAGAAGTCACCGTGCCGTCCGTCCCCATACCGCTGGCGTCTTCGACCACGTCCTGAAAGACCGTGCCGGTGAGCGCGTCGATGCCCTGGACCTGGAGTTTCACCGTGATGCCGCTCAGAACGATCTGGTCAATGCAGTTTTCCAGTTGCACTTTGAACGGCACCACCTGGCCGCGTCGGATCGTGTTGTTGGTCGGCTTTCGCGCCAAGGGGGAGCGGAAGCTGACCTCGACTGAAGGCACTACCGTCACTTTCTGAACGCAGGTGCTGACGTTGCCATTGATGTCGGTCGCGGTCCAGGTGACCAGGGTCACGCCGAGCGGATAGGTCGCCGACGGATGGTTGTTGGTGACACTGGCGACGCCGCAGTTGTCGGTCACCACCGGTTGGGTGAGCACCACACCCGTCGCCCGGCAGCGGCTCCAAAACTTGCAGGTGTAGCCGTGCGCGTCGTTATCGTCGGATCCGTGATTATCGCCGCAACGGCTATGATCTTCGGCTTCGTCCCGATGACGACCCTCCCGCTCGTGGTGCGCCCAGTTGTCATCGTCATGGTCGCCCGCGCCGCAGGCCGCCCGGTCCGAGACGATTACCACATCAACCGGGCAACTTACCGTCGGCGGCGTGGTGTCAGGCACGGCCACGGCGAACACCGTGCCGTTTAACTGTGTGATCTGTGGCGTGCTCGTGTTGTCAAACACCACCTGGAAGCGTCCGCCGGAGACGGTGCCATCAAGGTTGTCCTGCGGGTTCTTGACGGGCGCCGCGCCGCCGCTACTCAATACGTTGGTCCACTGGCTGCCATTGAAAAACTTCAACACCAGTGCGTTTTCGGCCCCACCGGTGACGGTCTGCGGATAGTAGAACGAGGAACTCAGGCGATCGCCGGGATCGGCGCCTGACACTTTCAAGTCCACAAAGCCGCCGCCCGCCTCGAAGGCTGCCGCCGGCGTGGGGTTTTCCGTGTAGATGGCAGCGGTCACCGTGGCCGGCGTGCTGCCGGTGCTGTTCTCCAGAGAGGCGGTGACCCCTGCGGCGTCTGGCGTGCTGTTCGTGGTTTGGACGGACACGGTCTGTCCTGCGGCCGCAACACCACTGTCCACCTGGCCAACCGCGTTGCTGACAGCCGCGCCAATGATGGTGAAGGCGACGGCCCCTGAGCTTGCTCCAGTTGACTTGGTAACCGTGACCAGCGCAGTGACGAAGTCACCTGTGACCTGCAAGTCGGTCGCCGGAATCTGGGCCGTAACCTGGCTGGCGCTGAGGTAGGTGGTCGAGCGGGCGGTGCCATTCCATTGGACGATTGTGCCCGAATCAAAGTTGTTGCCGTTAACGGCCAGCGTGAAAGCCGGGCCGGCAGCGTCCGCGCTGGCGGGGATCACGCTGGCAATCACCGGCGTCCCGCTCGCGATCGTGTAGTTCACCTGCACAAGTGCCGTCGCCTGGTAGTTCGCGTCACCGGCTTGATACGCCGTGAGGGTCGTGGTGCCTGCGCCTACGATGGTCAGCGTATTCCCACTCACCGTCGCCACCGGGGCGGCCGAACTGGTCAGGGTCACCGGCAGACCGGAACTGGCCGTGACCGGAACCGTGAAGGGCGCGTCGCCAAAGCTGTGCGGAGGGATCGCGCCAAAGGTGATCGTCTGCGGAGCGCGCTCCACACGCAATGCGCCCGTGGCCTTCGTGACCGTGTAGTTGCCCAGCCGATTATTCGGATCGCTCAACGTTACGGAAATCGTGTACACACCGCCTGCGCTGGTCGGTGTGGCCGTCGTGCTGTAGCTGGCGGTGATGTTATCGCCGTTCACCACGCCAACGAGCGTGCCTGTGAGCGGAGGATTGGCTTCGCCGTAGAAGCGTGTCAAGGTGTCCGCCGTCGCGGTGAGCGCGGCCTTGCCCACGACGACGCCGAACGTCGTGCTCACGCTCAAGGCGGGCGAGCCGTTGTCCGTGGCCGTGACGGTGATCGTGGAGGAACCCAGCCCGATGGGTGTGCCGGAGAAAGTGCGCGTGCTCGCGTCGAAAGACAGCCATGCCGGCAGACCGCTCGCCGTGTAGGTCAACGTCTGACCCGCGTCCGCGTCGGTGAATGTATTGGCCGGAACGGTGAAGCTGAAAACAGCACCGTAGGTGGCGCTTTGGTCTGGGATGGGATTGGCCACGATGGGCGCGGTGTTGAAGGAGAACCCAGTCGTTGCTTCCGCCAGGCCGGAGGAGCCGTTGTAGTAACTGCCGGTCAAGCGGGCGCGGGCGCGCACCTGGCCGCTGCCCGACAAGCTCAAGCCGGTCTTTTCCCACCCGCCCGAAATCCGGGTGCCCGCACCCAGGGCCGTCCATGTGGCACCGCCGTCGTTCGACGCCTCGAAAGTCACCGTCTGCGCCTCGGGTGCCGCGCCGTCACGCAGCCACTGCACGCGATCGTAACTCGGCACCGTAAGCGACTGCGTGGCAGCATCATTCGAAAGCCGCGCCAGGTTGCCCCGATTCACCCCATCCACCGTTCCGAATATGCCGCCGACGACGACCTTTCCGTCCGCCTGGACGGCGGTGCTGAAAACCGAGGGGTTTGCGCCGCCCACGTCAGGATTGAAGGATGCGTCCAACGTGCCGTTCGCGTTGAGTCGCGCGAGGCGGTTGCGCACCTGCCCGCCGACAGTCGAAAACGCACCTCCGAGCACGATCTTCCCATCTGCCTGCAACGCGATGCTGTGGACGACCGCATCCGAGTTGGGATTGAACCCGGTGTCGAGTGTGCCATTGGAATTCAGCCGCGCGATGGAGCTGCGCGGAGAGCCTCCGACCGTGTAGAAGTTTCCCCCGATCACGAGCTTCCCATCCGGCTGGAGCACCGTGCTGCGAATGGACCCGTCGGCGCTGGGATTGAATCCGGAATCCAAGGTTCCATCGGCGTTGAGCCGCGCAGAATAGTTCCGCGCCACCCCGGCAATGCTGGTGAAGTTCCCCCCGATGACGATCCGGCCGTCCGGCAACAGGGCGGAGCCATAGACAAACCCGTTCGCGTTCGGATTGAATCCCGTGTCCAACGTCCCGTCCGCGTTGAGTCGGGCGATGTAATTTCGCGACGAGCCGTTTACGGTCGTGAAATAGCCGCCGATGATGATCTTTCCATCCGGCTGCAGAGACGTCGCGAGCACCAGGTGGCTGACGTCGGGATTGAACGTGGCATCCACGGCGCCGTCCGCGTTGAGGCGCGCCAGGCGGTTATGTGCCGCGCCGCCCACCGTCACGAAGCCGCCGCCCACTACAATCCTCCCATCGGGCTGCACGGCTGCGCTGTTGATCTGGCCATTCGCGTTCGGGTTGAAGGCTCCATCCACCGTGCCGTCCGCGTTGAGTCGTGCAATGTTGTTGCGCGCAAAGCCACCCAGCGTCGTGAACCCGCCGCTCACGATTAGTTTGCCATCCGGCTGAGGCGTCGTGCTGAAGATGGGGCCATCCGCATCTGAACTGAAACCAGTGTCCAGATCTCCAGGATCACCATCATTCAGCCGGTTGACCGTCACCACGAAGGTATCTTCCACAAATAGCCCGCCGACGTCGGTAGCCCGCACCGTGATTGTGGCCACACCAAACTGATTTGCCTGGTAGTGCAGGGTCAGGGTGTCGCTCGTGTTGTCCACCGTGGCGGTAACCACAATTGGGTTGCTGTCGGCCTGGAGCGAATAGACCAGGTCAGCGTCCGCCGTTTCGAGGTCGGCGAAAACTGCGCGCAGGTCAATCACGGTGTCGGCGGCGTCCTCGTTGACGGCGAAGTTGGCGACCGGATTGGCCACGGTGGGCGCAGCCTGGGTTACGGTGAACGTCTGGTCCACATCCGCTGCCGGAAGGTAGGCGGCGTTTCCAGCCTGCGAAGCACGAATCGTGGCGGTCCCCGGTGCGACGATGGTCACGGTGTTGCCGCTGACGGTCGCCACGGATGGCGTGAGGCTGGTGAAACTGACCGGCAGAACCATGGCTATGGCGCTGATGGTGAAGGGCGCGTCGCCGTAGGTGTGATTCGCGATGGGACCGAAAGAGATCGCCTGTGTCCGTTGGATGGTCAGTGTGGTTGTTGCGGTACCCGTTGCCCCATGCGAGTCTGTCACTTGCAGGCGTATCGTGTGGGAACCGACACCCAATCCATAACTGTTCAGTGCGGACGGAGACAGGTAGAGTGCAGTGGTTCCGATCGAGGAATCATACGTACCGTCGTTGTTCAAGTCCCACGCGAAGGCCACGATTGTGTCGCCATTGGCCGTGTCTGGATCGTAGGAGCCTGCGCCGTCGAGAGTCACACCGGTTCCGAACGTCGTCACATAAGGTCCCCCGGCGTTGGCCACGGGCGCATCATTCACGGGAGTGACAATTATCGACACCGCCGCGACCCCGGAATCCACCGTGCCGTCGTTTACCTTGAAGGTGAAGCTGTCCGGGCCGTTGTAGTTGGCTGCCGGGGTGTAGGCCAGGCTGGGCGGGGTGCCGCTCAGAGTGCCGTGGGCTGGCGGCGTCACTACGCTGAAAGTCAATGCACTGCCTTCCACGTCAGATCCGGTGAGGGCGATGTTCGCGGCCGTGTCCTCGGCCGTCGTGACGCTCTGCGCGTTGGCAACCGGCGCGTCGTTCACCGGGGTGACGGTGATGTTCACGCTGGCGCTGGCTGTGCCCCCTTTGCCGTCGCTGATGGTGTAGTTGAAGGAATCGGGGCCGTTGTAGTTGGCGGCTGGCGTGTAGGTAAACGAGCCGTTGGCGTTCATTGCCAGCGTGCCATGAGGTGGAGCGGTCGCGGTGGTCACTGTCAAGGGATCGCCATCAGGATCACTGTCGTTGGCGAGAACGCCGGATGCCACAGTTGTCGTCAACACACCGTCTTCGGGCATGCCATAGCTGTCGCTGGAAGCGGTCGGAGAGCGATTGGGCACGCCCACGACCGCGAGAGTATGCCACTCTCCAGCCGCGATGGCGACGACCTTCTGGCCGCTCCCCGCCCACGGGGCCAAGACGGGAACCGGAGTGGAATACCAATTCCCATACGTTCCATTGCCCAGTGCGCCGCGATAATTGTAGCCCCAGCCCCATGCGCTGCCGTCGTCCAACGCGGCCAGGCTCTGGTAGATTCCACATGCAATCGTCACGACCTTCTTGCCCGCCCAAGCTGACGGAGCCGACACCGGAACCGGAGCCAGGCGCTGAGTCGTGGTTCCTCCATCGCCCAACTGGCCGTACCAGTTGTATCCCCAAGCCCACACGCTGCCGTCGTCCATGTTAACCAGACTGTGATAGGCGCCGCTGGCCAGGGTTGCCACTTGTTTTCCAGCCCAGGCTCCAGGTTGCAGAACTTGCACGGGAGTGGTTCTCTGCACCGTAGTGCCGTCCCCCAACTGTCCCATCCCGTTGTATCCCCAGGCCCAAATAGTGCCGTCGTCCAATGCGGCCAAACTGTGGAGATAGCCGGCCGCGATGGCGACGACTTTCTTGCCGGACCAGGCTGCAGGCGCAAGGACTTGTACTGGGGTCAGCTTCTGCACCGTGGTGCCGTCCCCTAACTCGCCTTCGTCGTTTCTTCCCCACGCCCACACGCTACCATCATCCAAGGCAGAGAGGCTGTGGAGATAGCCGGCCGCGATGGCGACGACTTTCTTGCCGGACCACGCTGCGGACGGAACCACCGCGACAGGCGTGGGTGTCTGGCCGGTCGTTCCGTTTCCCAACGCACCAAGAGGGCCGCTACCAGTCGCCGAGACTGTCCCTTCATCCAGCAGAATCAGGCTGTGCATCGTGTTCGCGGCGACCGCAATGGCTTTCCTGCCTGAGGCGCTCCACGGCGCCACGACGGGCTGTGGCGTAGTTACGATTGAATACGAGCCGATGCCAGTCTGTCCGTTGCGACCATCGCCCCAGCCCCAGACTGTCCCATCATTCAAGACTGCCAGCGAATGGCCGAAGTAGTAGTTGTAGTCGTAGGAGTTACAACAGTAATAGCCATAGTACGGGTCATAGCAATAACTCGCGCAGCCGCCATTAACGGAGTAAATGGAACCTCCCGCTGCGATGGAAACAGGTTTCTTGCCGCTCCACGCCGGAGGTGCCGCCACCTGGAGGGGTGTTGGAGCACCGTAGTAATAGCCGCCGTTTCCGATCTGATAGGATTCGCCCGCGCCCCAGGACCATAGCGTGCCGGAAGTGAGGGTGTCGATCGGCCCAAGGCTGTCTGTGAACAGGAAGGAGGCGGACTGACCACTGCTCTGGCCGACGGCGGTCAACAAGAGCGTGGCACCCAGTTCGTCCTGGTTGGCGGGGACAATCCAACTGGTCTGAAAATTTCCATTGGTGTCAGCGATCGATCCCCAGGATTGGTGTGCAAGACTGGTATCGTTATCACTGCCGCCGTCGGCATGCAGCACTTGCAAGACGACGATCTCGTTGGTCAGAAAGCCGACACCCGAGATAAACATGATGCTTGCCGGCGCATAATCCCCGTGGTCACCCCAGATCGCGGGAAGGGCTGGAACAGCAGGCAAACCGGGTGGGAAGACGAGGCCGTTGGTCGCACCAGCAGGAGGCGCTTCCTGTGCCAGCACGCGCACGACGGCGGCGAGTTGGCCAATTAGTAAGAGCGCGATCAACAGCGTGGAGAATGGGCGGTTGAGCAGGCGGATGGGGTTGAGTTTGAATCGCGAGGACTTGGGGAGTGGGTGCATATTAGGTTTCCGGGCTGTAACTGGTGTTTGTTCAAATTGTTGTGGCATAGAGATCATAGAGATTGGCTGCAGTTGTCTGGTTATTGACGCTGGTTCGTTGTGCATATAGGGTTAAACCGCGGCTGAGGACCGAACCTTACAATAAAGTGAAATATATTTTTGAGGGTTGCCAGGAGGGTAGAATCGCGTTCCGAGATAAAGAGCGCCGCAGGGGCGGAGGCACTCCAAAGCATCGCGGCCATCCATGCCCGGCTGGTGGGGACGGGACTGGCGCAGGCCGGCGTGACCAGCAGCACGGCGGCGAGGGGGTGGAACCAGGCAGAGATGTTCATATAGGATCGGGCGACAATCTTTGTTTATTTTTTTGTGTTATTCTCGTGGCCGGTATCCGGCCACAGACAATCCATCGCCGTGGGGGAA
>JBAXTC010000305.1:0-8425 GCA_037130375.1 Verrucomicrobiota bacterium
TGGCCGTGACGGTCAAAGTCTGAGACTCGTTGGTCGCGCCGGAACTGATGCCCGAGAGGTCCACCGTCTGGAAGCCACTGTTCTCGTTGATGCTCACATCGGCCAGGGAATCGAGCGTCGGTGGAGCGTTGCTGGTGACTGGGATGGTATAGTTGATTTCGTTCGAGAAGTCGCTTTCCATGCCTGAACTGTCGTAGGCCGTGACGGTGAAAAAGTACGTGCCGCCTTCGTTTAGACCGGAAATGGTCGCGTTCGTCGAGTTGCCGGCATCGACGGTATTGGTGTAGGTGGCACTGGCTCCCCCGCAGTAAATGTGGTACCCGGCGACGGTGGTGCTGACGCTTGGATCCCAGGCCAGCGTGACGCTGCGAACTGCCGAGCTGGAAAACGGCGCTAGAACCAAAAGGCTGGAGAATAACAGTATGATGAGAACTGCGTTTCTCTGCCGACCAACAGATGCTACCAAGAACATATACTATAGCAATGCGCATAAGCCTTGCCAACCTGGCAACGACCGCCCCCATTCCCAGGATTTGGCCTCCAGCCGGGGTTCCCCTGAGGATTGGCGTTCCCAAGCGGCTCCCGCCGATAGAAGCTCAGCAGATGACCTGGCCCTCAAAACACAGCGCTTTTTATCTTCCAGACCCACTCCAGACTTCCTGAAAGCTTTCAAGACACCCGTTGTCTTGAAACGGGCCATGCAGAACTGAGGTTTTCGACTCGGCGGAAGAAGTGTCTAGAATACGGACAGCCCCGAATCCCGATTAGCCAAACTCGTCCGGCTTTGCCATGCAAACCTTTGCTCTCGAATTGCCGGCCGAATCGGCCGCCATCAGGTCTTCAGCCGACTCCAAATCAGAAGGAAGGCGGTAGCAAAATCCTGGGGTCGCTGCGCCACCCAGCGGGTGACTTCTTCCGGCCCAAACCAACCGCCGCGCTCGATCTCGTCGGGGGCCAAGGTGAAAGGCCCTTCCGCCTCGCAACGATAGACCCACAGATGCTCGTGGTCGGTTTGGGCCGAAGCGGCCAGTTTGAACAATCGTGGCGGGGTCGCGTTGAGTCGCAAGCCAATCTCCTCGCGCACCTCGCGCACCGCGGCGGCATCATAATCCTCGCCGCTGTCCAGGTGGCCGGAGGCTGACGAGTCCCATAAGCCGGGCTGTCGGTCCTTCTTCAGGGAGCGTTTCTGAAGAAAAACCTGCCCGCGCGAGTCGAACACCAGCACATGAATCGCACGATGCAAGAGGCCCAACCGATGCACCTCGCTGCGCGTTTCCCTGCCGATCACTTCGTCCCGTTCGTTGACAACATCAAATATTTCTTCACTCATTCAACCATTGCGTTAAGGCCGCGAACTGTTTCAGGGTTACCGACTCAGCCCGCGTCGAGAGAGAAAGCTGGAGTTGCCCAAAGGCGCGCTCCAAATCTTCCTTGCTCCAATCTGCCTTCAATAATTTCAGCATCATCTTGCGCCGCTGGGAGAAGCTGCGTTTGATGATTCTGGCGAACATTTCCCGCTGTTCCGGGGCGAGCAGCGGGTCCGCGCGGCGCACGAGGCATACGCAGGCCGAGCCCACGTCCGGCTCCGGAAAGAAACAACTGGCCGGAATCTTGAACCAGCTATGCGGTTCGTAATCGAGCTGAACCATCAAGGTAAGCAAGCCATAATCGTGGGTGCCCGGTTTGGCGAACAGCCGCTTCGCCACCTCAATTTGCAGCGTGGCGACCATCCGCTGCGGGCCGCGCCCCAGGCATCCTGCCACCGCCGGCTTCTCGCGAGGGCAAGCGTCCTCGCGAGGCCCATTTTCAGGTGCGGTTTTAGCTCGCGAGCACGCTCGCCCTCCCCAGGCCAGCTCCACCAGAATCGGCGAGGCGACCGAGTAAGGCAGATTGGCCACGAGCTTCCAACCGCTCCAATCGCGCGCCTCGCATCTCAGGTAATCAAGTGCGTCATCATGAAGCAAGCGTAGGACGGGTGCTCCGCCTGTTCCCAACTCCGTTTCCTGTCCTGTGTTGAAACGCAGTCGGAGCGCGTCCACCAATTTCGCGTCTTTCTCGATGGCCAGCACCTCGCCCGCCTGTTCGACCAGCAGCTCCGTCAGCGGCCCAAGACCGGGCCCGATCTCAAGGACTTGATCGGATTTCTTCAGGTCTGCGGCCGCCACAATCCGTCGAAGTTGGTTGGCGTCGTGCAGAAAATTCTGACCGAGCGACTTGGTTAGGCGAATGTCGCGGTCGGCCAGGATTTGTTTCATTTCCGAGAGTTTCATCTGAGGCGACCCGTGGCCAGCGTCTGTGCCAGTGCCGCGACCGCTGCCTGGAGCTGCGCCTCGGAAATCGTCAGCGGTGGAGTGAAGCTGATGATGTTCGAGTGTCCGCCTTCGGGCAGGAGGATGAAACCGCGACGCAGCATGGCTTTGAGGGCATCGAGCGCGATTTCAGTTGCCGGGGTGCCGTCGGGCCTGCGCAACTCGACACCCGCAAGCAGGCCAAGTCCCCGCGCGCTCACGCTAATCGTCGAGGGGCCGATGTCGAGGGTCGAGAGAGATTCAAGAAGCCGTTTGCCGAGTTCCGCGCTCCGTTGCACCAGTCGCCCGGTTCTAATCTCTTTGATCTGCGCCAAAGCCATCGCACAGCCAACCGGGTGCCCGAGAAAAGTGCTGGTGTGGATCGCCTCGCCGCTCGATGGTGGCCAGGCGGTGTTCATTAGCTCCGCCCGCCCGACACAGGCCGAGAGGGGAAATCCGCCGGTCAACGCTTTGCCCAGACAGATCACATCCGGCACGGTGGCCGAGAACTCGCACGCGAACCATTTTCCGGTGCGGCCGAAGCCGGTATAAATCTCGTCCAGGATCAGCAACACGTTGTGTTCGTCACCCAGGCGCCGGAGCAACGGCAGGAATTCCGGTGGCGGGATGTTGATGCCCCCGCGCACTTGAATCGGCTCGACCAGGATCGCGCCGATGCGCTGCCGGCGGACCAGTCGGCGAATCGCGGTTTCCGTCTCCCCCAGTTCCGCCGAGCTGGCCGGGAATGGGACGAAGCAGCCGAACTCGCCAAGCTGGCTGCGAAAGCGCGACCGAAAATGCTCCCGATGGGTCGCATTGAGAGCGCCGTAACCAAGACCATGATAAGCCCCAGTAAAGGCGATTACCCCAGGCTTGCCAGTCGCCAGCATCGCCGTCTTAAGGGCCGCCTCGATTGCCTCAGAGCCCGAGTTGCAGAAGATAGTCTTGCCTGCAGCCGCCGATGCGCCTGGCCCGGCAGCCTCGCCCTTCGCCCTTTCCACTGCGGACGTCCCTTGCCACCGCTCAAACGTAATCCGGCTTAACTCCCGGGCGAGCTGTGCCTTGAGCGCGTGCGGATGCACATCACCCATCGCGTGAAGCAGCCGGCCCATTTGCCGTTGACCCGCCCTGACCACACGCGGATTGGCATGACCGGTCGCCGCCACTCCAAATGCCGCCGTCAAATCCAGATACTTCTTCCCATCCGCATCCCAGACATGCATGCCCCGGGCCCGTTGCCAAACGATTGGCCACGAGCCGTTGGGTGCGATGAAAGTGACGTTCGGCGATTCAAAAGTCCGAAGCATGTCGAGGGTTTGGCGGGTTGTCATCTGCGGTTAAACCCCCTTTTGCTCCGGCGGCCAGACGATCTTGTGCAATTGCGCCTGAAAACGCACAGGCAACGCGTCGGTAATGATTCTCTCAACCAGCTCTCGGCGCGAAATCGGCGTCTGCCCCGGCGGTAACTTCTTCAACGACTTGTCCTGCTGCCCGGAGGCGAGCGGGTGTGTCCAGGAAAACAGCAGCGGGCAGATCGTATGCAGCTTGTGCTCAGCAATCCGCTGTTTGGCCCATTCATAGTCCTCGCGCGTGCCGATGACAAATTTGATCTCGTCGGTGGGCTGAAACTCGGGAAGGTTGTCCCATCGGTTGCGCGCGGTCTCGCCGCTGCTCGGGCACTTCAAATCGACGATGCGGCGCACGCGCGGGTCAACCGGGGCGATGTCGTGCGCGCCGCTGGTCTCGAGCAGGACGGTGAAGCCGTCATCACAGAGCGCCTCCATCAGGGCCAGCGAATTGGCTTGCAGCAAAGGTTCCCCGCCGGTCAATTCCACCAGGGGCAATTTGAAAGGCGAGGCGGAGGCGATCTTCCCCCGGCCGTCTCCGGCTGCAGTCTTTTCGAGAAACGGCGCCGCCAGGCGGTGAACCTCGGCCCGAATGTCAGCCAGGGATTGCTTTCGTCCTTCGGTGAAAGCGTATGCAGTGTCGCAATACGAGCAACGCAAGTTGCAGGCGGTGAGCCGGATAAACACGCACGGCAACCCGGCAAAGGTGCTCTCGCCTTGCAGGCTCACGTAGATCTCGTTGATAACCAGCGTGTCTGACATCCGCAGCAATATACCTGGTGCCGGCGGATTAGTGAAGAACCATGCTTCGCCGAAAATCGGCTGCTCGAACACCTGGTGACCGCGCCCATGTATCCGCTCACAGCCATTCTCTAAGCTTCTCCTGATACTTGTTGTATATGAAGCCCAGCACCAGCAGCACGATGCCCAGCGCCATGAGGCTCAGGATGCGGTAAATGGTTTCCAGCCTCCAAACGTCGATGATCATCACCCGGCCGAGCGCGCAGGCCAGGATGCCCAGTCCCAACCAGCGATACATGCGTTCACGCAGGACGATGCCGGCGGTGAACAACGCCAGCGCCAGCAACGACCAACTGGCAGTCAGATAAAACCCGCCCGGCTGTTGTTCCAGCACCCAGAGAGAGAGAAACCGCCACAGGCTGAGTCCGCCCACGATGATGACTGCGGCGTGGACTTCCGGTTCGAGCGGGTAGCGTTCCGGCAAGCGCCGAGCGAATTGGCGTTGTCCAAGCAGAATCAAAATCACCATCAGGTTCGGCCAATACACCCTGGACGCTTCCAGCAGGGGCAGCCAGAACAGCGTCAGCGCCACCACCGTGTAGGCGGCGCTAAAAAGCAACGCCTCCTGGTTCTGCTGCCACCCCGCCCACACGAACACCCACAGACCAAGCAAAGCCAGCAGCCAGATTCGTTCCCGTTCGGGAATGTACTCGCACACCCACCAGATCGACATCACCAGCGCCACCCAGCGGTAAAGCATCGCGATTTGCAGCAGTGGCTGGCTGACCCGCCCGCTGGCATCCGGTTTGCGCTCGAACCATTTAATGGTCCCAAATGAGAGCAGCGCCAGGGCGGCAATTGGCGCCAGCGGCCAATGCCAGTGAGGTTTTCCCTGCCAAAGCTGAAGCACAAATTGCACGCTGCTGACCAGCATAAAGATTTGCCCACAAGCCGCCAGCAGCCAGGCGCGCGTGAACACGCCATAAGCCGTAATCCCAACCGCCAGCAGGCTCGCCACCGCCAGCCAACTCGGCGAGTCGCTCCTGGGCCCCAGCCAGCCGTAGAGCAACCCGATAATGGCCAGCGCATAGAGTCCTTGCCAGAAGCGCCCGATCTCTGAGGAAACATCGATGACCTCTTGCTTTTGCCACCAATGGCTCAGCCCGAGCGAGATGGCGATGATCAGCGCCGGGTCCCACCACGGCGGCGATTGGCTGGCATCAAACGCGTTGACGACCCAGGCCAGTTGCGCCAGGAACATGTACATCTGGCTCAGCAGCGTGACTTCACGCACGCGCAGAACATAGATCGATAGCGTCAGCGGCAGCGCCACCGCCGCCAGAATCAAAGGGAAATGCGCTCGTGTCGTATTACCCCATACCGCAATCAACCATACCAGCAAGGCGAGCACAGTGAAGTATGCCGGCTGCGGGCGCAGCATCACCCGGCTTGCAGCCTCCGCTTGGCGGTGCGCCAGAAACGTGTTGACCATCATCAGCCCGCCAAGCCCCACGCCCAGCCATAGCCCCTGGCGATCAAACTGTCTCATCCCGTCCACGCCCCAGCCAACCGCAAGTCCGGCCGTGATGTAGGCGCCCGCGAGCAAAACCAAATTCTTCCGCTGCTGGCCCGTGATCAGCAGAATCACACTCTCGGTCGCAAGTACCAGGGCAAGCTGCAGGCCGGCCAGGTGCGGGTTGGAAATAATCCCGACCGTCACCAGCAGCAGCCCCTGCGTCAGGTACGCGTTCTTGGCCAGCGGCTCCGCGGCCAGAACCCGCCGCGCCACTTCCGCAAGAACCAGCAGCACCGAGCCATACGTCAACGAGAACTTCCAGAAACCCCCGTGCTGAACTTGCAGCATCGTCAATAGAAACCCCGTGAAAAACGCGCCGTTGTTCAGCGTCAGAAAGGCCGCCCGGTTCTCCCGCGCGAATTTCTGATCTTTCGAGAGAAAAACCGCCGCCGTAAACACCAGCCAGTAGCTCATGAGAAAATATGTGCCGGTCCACAAACCTTCCGCCGGCGATGCCCAATGCCAGGCGCTGCCATCGAAGAACCGCCAAAATGCGTATGCCGCATACGTGGCGACCAGACTGGCAAATGAAAGCGTCGCCCAGCGATTGCGCACCAGGAACAGGACGGCCGTTGCCGTCAGCACCAGGTTCGAATACAGCGTGAACATCCCCACGCGGGTGATGATCGAGGTGTAATAGGCCAGGCCGACAGCAAACAACGCCAGCACCTCGGATTTCTTACGGTCCGCAATCCACGCCATGAATCCCGCCCACACCAGCAGCAACGCCCCGGCGAGCGTCTGGTTTGGAATCACTTTGAGATGCTCGTTGTAGTGCGCCGCGTAGGTGGTGAAATATACCGCCGCCAACCCGCCGGCAAAAAGCACATGGGCGTAGTTCTTCAACGATTCTTTGGCCGCCTTGCGCTGCCACCACCCGCCGGCGGCCAGCAACGCGGCGCTGGCCAGGTAAAGCAGCGAAACCTTCCCACCCGGACCCAGCTTGCTGATGAAATTCTGGTATGCCAGGTTCCCGAAGAACACCAGCGCGGTCAGTATTATCACAATGCCGATCCGCACCAGCCAATACGTGCCCAGGCGCATCTCGAAGGATTCTTGCTCGGCCGGTCCCGGTTTGCCCATCCCGGGAGGCCCGGCCGGCCGGCCGCTCGCCGACGGCCTGGAAGCTGCCAGCGCTGCTTTCGCAACCGGCGGCGGCACCGGTATCGGCCCGCCTGCCGTGGACAGCACCGTGGATTCGCCGCAATGTGGGCAAAGAATGGCATCACCGACGGTGCCCGCCATAAACTCAAGGTGACCGCCGCACGATTGGCAGTGGCCTTTCAGGAGATTCTTTTCACCTACCTCAACCCGCAGCCGCACCCGCGGAACGGCCGCAACGGGCACTGCCTTTGGCCCAACGGTTTCAGGCTGAACACTCGTTCTCGCCACGAGTGGCACCGGCGGGATGACCGGCGGAATCGAAGGCGGAGTAATGGAAATGGTCTTCGGTGCTGGCCGCTGAACTTGCGACGGACTTTCCGTTGGCATCACCACCGGGCCATGTCCTCCGGCCTCCGATGGATGATTCGTCCAACACAACGGTCTCGTTGTCAGCTCCGCCGGGCTATGGCGTCCGGACTCCGGCTCCTGCCCTCTGGCTTCGGACGTGTCTTGTCCGGCTGCCTCCGGCGGCCGGCCCAGCCGCTGCTCGAGGACGTTAAGCTCTGTGGAGAACACGGCCAACTCTTGTTCGAGCCTGGCCTGCCGCTGTTTCAGCCGCTCCAATTCCGATCGCTCTTGTTCGTTCATGATCCTCTCCTCTTCGCTGATTCAAACCTTCACCGCTGCGCCTTCCGCTCCGGCCCTCAGCCGCCAGGCATTACCTCACCGCCATGCAGTCGCATAAAGAGGGCGCCTCGATGCCCGGCTGCGTGGTTATTTGTCCGCAGCCAAGCCCAAAACGAAACACCATCCAACACTCAGCACAGGTTAGCAGCAAAATCGCGAGCACACCAGCCCGAATGCGGAGTTTCAGAACCCTGCGAGCACAATGATTTGTTTTCATAACGCAAATGTGCATCACCCGCCGCAAGGGTGTTAATCGATAAACTTTGCCGAAACATCAGAATAAACAATGAGGGCAGGCGCGCTACCCTGGGTTCCCCAGCCCAACACCCATCCAACCCTGAATGGGTTACATCCCTCAGCCCAGCGGACACAAACGATGCAACCCATTCAGGGGAATGGCGCTTACATAAGGCCATCGAGTGCGAGAATCATTGGGCTTTTGAGGCGTTTTGTAAGGCAAAATGAGCTTAAGTAAGTGCCATTCCCCATTCAGGGTTGGCCGACACCACCCGCTTTTCCCAGGGTAGCTCGCGGCTCGCAACCTTGGGCTTTGGGGCGGAATCCCTTTGGGATTCATCTGAAATGTCCGCAAGGCTGGCTCAAATCCTAACGAGGCCTTGGACATTCTTGTCCGCCACCGTGCGCAGTCATGCGAAAGGAGCGCGGACATTTCTGTCCGCCAC
>JBAXTC010000306.1:0-8409 GCA_037130375.1 Verrucomicrobiota bacterium
ATCGATATCAATTTCCGGGAAAATGATCTGCTCGGTAACACCAAGGGTGTAATTTCCCCGACCATCAAATCCCTTGTCATTGATGCCGCGGAAGTCTCTAACACGCGGAAGAGCGACAGAGATCAAACGATCAAGGAAATCAAACATTCTTTCGCCGCGTAAAGTAACACGTACGCCGATCGCGTTTCCTTTTCTCAGTTTGAAGTTTGAAATGTCCTTGCGGGATTTCGTTGACACTGCCTTCTGGCCAGTGATCATGGTCATTTCATTGATGCCGTTATCGATCCCGATTTGCCCGGATACGGCCTTGCCTCCCCGGCGCGACGCTACATCCTGAGGTCGGCTCCGAATTCTCCTGCGGGCGTAACGAACGCGGTGATCGCGGATTTTAGCTTCGGGACCAACCAAGCGGGCAAAGCGTTCGCGCGGCGCACGGATGAGAGTTTTGTCTATGGCATCGCCACCAACGATTATCATCTCCTGCCTTCATCGAGCTGGCAATTCCGCGAGCGCCGGATTTGGAACATCTCGACGAACGACCTTGACCGCGCCATTGTTCGCCAGAAAGGCAAGGTGCGGCAGCTCAAACGTAATGGCCCTCACAGTTGGGCACTCATCACTCAAGGCACGATTAACGACCTTGCGGTGGAAGAAGCGGTGAGCGGCCTGTGCCAGCTCACGGCGGCGTTCTGGGTCGCTCAGGGTGAGCAGGACCTCGCCCGCTACGGCTTTACCGAAAAGAGCGACCAGATCACGCTCGAATTGAAGAACGGTGACAAGATGACCGTGGAATTTGGCGGCGCGGCCCCGTCCGGCTTGCCCTACGCGGCGGTCAGGCTGGACGGGACCCTCTGGATTTTTGAATTCCCGTTGGGGCTCTACCAGGATGTGGCGGGCTGCCTGACGATTCCGGCAGACGTTCCCTGATCCCGCCATGGCACCCCGCCCAAAGAGACGGTTTTGGAGGATATGCCGCATCTATTTTCGCCGGTTCCGAATCGCCGTCTGGCTTGCGGTTCTGGTCTTGATCGCCACTTTAGGTTACCTGAACCAAGTCGGCCTGCCCGGTTTTGTTAAGGAGCCATTGCTGGAAAAACTGCACGAGCGCGGACTGGACCTCCGGTTCTCCCGCCTGCGCCTGCGTTGGTATTCCGGTCTGGTGGCGGAAAACGTCCGCTTTGAGCGCGCGGAAGAACCGCCAAGCCCGCAATTTACCATCCAGGAAGTTCAGGTGCGGCTCAATCACCGGGCCTTGGCCCGGCTGCAACTCCAAATCGACTCGCTCGTGATCCGCCAAGGCCTTTTGGTCTGGCCTATCGCCGAAACCAATCAGACCCAGCGGCACCTGGCAATCGAGAACATCCAAACCGATCTTCGATTCCTGCCCAACGACGAATGGGCGCTCGATCATTTCACCGCCGAGTTTGCCGGCGCAAAAATCAAATTGTCGGGCACAGTCGCCAACGCCTCCGCGGTTCGCGAGTGGAAGTTTTTCCAGGCCGAACCGACCGCGCCCGCTGCGGCTTGGCAGAGTCGGCTCCGACAGTTGGCCGATACTCTGGACCGCATCCATTTCTCCTTTCCGCCGGAACTAAAGCTCGATGTCCGTGGTGACGCGACCGATCTCCAGAGTTTTGCCGTCCGTATGGCCGTGAACGCGCCCGGCGCTCGTACGCCCTGGGGAACGGTTACTCGGGGCCGATGCACGGTTCGGCTCTACCCCCCTTCGACTAATGGGCCGAGCCGCGCCGACTTGACCCTGGAAGCGGATGGAGCGCGCACGCCTTGGGCCACCGCAGCAAACTTGCAACTCACCATCAACCTCGCTTCGGTGGATGGACAAACGAACCTGGCCAATGCGGACTTGGCTCTGTGCGCCGGGCACGTCGAAACCAAATGGGCCAGCGCCACTAACTTGCAGCTTACGGTGCATGCGGCCTCGGTCGCGGGCGAAACAAACCTGGTCAGCGCCAACCTCGCACTCCGTGCGGAACAGGTTGACACCCAATGGGGTAGCGTCACCAACACCCGGTTCAGCGCCCAATGGGTCCACGCGCTAACCAACGTCATCCCGCTGCTGGGCGAAGGCCATCTCAGTTGCGACCGAGTGAATACAAAATGGGGCGTGGCCAAAGAGATTCAACTCGGGGCGCGGCTCGCCACAGCCTCGCCCGGAACCCCGTGGCGCGCGGACCAATCCTGGGCCTGGTGGGCGAAGCTCGAGCCCTATGTTTTGGACTGGGACTGTCAGGTCACGGCCTTGCAGTTACCCGATGGCGCTCCGGAAGCAGTCACTTGCCACGGAACCTGGCGCGCGCCCGAACTAACAATCACTAATCTCCACGGGAAGCTTGATCAGCGAGATCTCGCGGTCTCAGCCAGCCTGGACGTGGCGACCCGCGAGCTCAAGCTCAAGCTCACGTCGGACCTCGATCCGCACAAACTCGCGCCGCTGATGGCCGAAGGGGCTGGGCGCTGGCTGGCGCCTTTTTCATGGGAGCAACCGCCGGAGCTGAAAGGCGAGATTTCGCTGACTCTACCGGTTTGGACCAACCGCGAGCCCGACTGGCGGGCCGAAGTGCAGCGCACTCTCCGGCTGCAAGGGGAGTGCAACCTGGCACACGGAGGGGCCTATCGGGGGGTGGCCTTCACCACCGCCCGGTCACAGGTGATCTACTCGAACGGGTTCTGGCGATTGCCCGACTTGACGGTTACCCGGCCCGAGGGGCGCATTGACGCATCGCTCGAATCGAGCGACCAGACCGGCAATTATTCCTTGCGAATTAGCAGCACGATCGATGTGCAGGCCCTCCGCCCCGCGATGGGTCCCGACGCGCAAAGCGGGTTCGATCTCTTCACGTTCACGCAGCCGCCGGTTCTCGAGGCCGAAATTCAAGGTTCCTGGCAAGACTTTGAGCGAACCGGCATTCGAGGGCGGGTCGCCATCACCAATTTCACTTTTCGCGGCGAGTTCGTCAGCGGCTTGCAAGCCGCCCTCCAATATACCAATCGTTTTCTTCAATGCACCGCCCCTCGTCTTCAGCGCGGCGACCGCCAGATCATGGCCGATGCGCTGGGGGCGGACTTCGTCGCGCAGAAGATTTATCTCACCAATGGATTTAGCACGGTCGAACCAATGGTCGTCGCGCGCGCCATCGGGGCGCACATTGCCCGCGCCATCGAAGCATATCGCTTCGACCAACCCCCAATCGCGCGCGGCTACGGCACCATCCCGATGCGCGGTGAGGAGGACGCGGATTTGCATTTTGACATCGACGGCGGTCCATTTAACTGGTGGCGGTTCCATGTGCCTCACATCGCTGGTCATGTCCATTGGCTGGGCTTACACCTGACCCTGAGCAAGGTCCAGGTACGGTTTTATGGCGGACAGGCCACGGGCTCCGCCGGGTTCGACTTTCATCCGGATGAGCAGACGGACTATCGCTTCGCCCTAACCACAACCAACACGGATCTGCGAGCGCTGATGGCCGATTTGTTTACCAAAACCAACCAGCTCGGAGGCTCGCTCAGCGGCACGCTGGTCATCACGAATGCGAACACTACAGATGTGCAATCCTGGAACGGCTACGGGAATCTTCACTTGAAGGACGGCCTCATCTGGGACATTCCCATTTTTGGCATTTTTTCCGATGTGCTCAATGGCATGACGCCCGGGTTGGGCAGCAGCCGCGCCAGCGCCGGCACCTGCACCTATGGCATTACCAACGGTGTCATCCGCTCCAATGATTTGGAGATCCGCTCGCCTGCTGTCCGATTGTCCTATCGCGGCAAGGTGGACTTTGAAGGCCGGGCACGGGCGCGGGTGGAAGCCGGCTTGTTGCGCGATGTGTGGCTCGTTGGCCCGGTGGTCAGCACCGTATTCTGGCCAGTAACGAAGCTCTTTGAATACAAAGTCACCGGCACGATTGATGATCCCAAGGCCGAACCAGTCTTTCTCATTCCCAAAGTCATGCTGCTGCCCTTCCAGATGCCCTTCCACCCGCTCCGCACACTCAAAGGCCTCTTGCCGGAAGATGCAACCGAAAGCCACACCAACAGTCCCTCTCTCGATCCTTCGAGAAAGTAGTGAAATATTGAGCCGGCCACGGCCACATTTCGGCCTTTACGCCATTTCGCGGCCAAGTATATTGCTTCTGTGAATGCGCCTGACAGCCTGTTCTGTTTGCTTTTAGTAGCACCTGGATTTTGTGCTTGTGCCGATATGGCGTCTCCCAGTCATGGTGTTTGCGTGAAATGAAAACCAAATCATTAGCTGCCACGGTATGCGTGCTGACCCTTATCCTCAGCACATCCACTCCCGCTCTTGCTTCGGGAAGCAGCGACCTGCCCTCAATGGCAATTGACGTGCTCGTAGCTCGACCGCTCACCTTCGTCGCGACCGTGGTTGGGTCGGTGATCTTTGTCGTAAGCTTGCCCGTTGCGGCGACTTCGCACAGCGTCAAAGACGCTGCGCAAATCATGGTGGCCGCGCCGGCCAAAGATACCTTCAGCCGGCCGCTGGGCGACTTTGAGAGTTTCCTGAATTACTGAGCGTTTCGGAGACGAAGATCGGTGTCGAGAACTCCGTTTGGAGTTCATGCCTTGGCTTATCGGGCACCGCAAACCCCGCCCAGGCGAGAACTCCAGACAACCGCCATCCGCCGAGAACTTGACTTTGCCACTTCTCGATCTGTTCGTCTGCACCGCTTCACAGCTTCCCGGCACCCGTGCGAATCGTCTGCCGAGCGACAGTGGCGTCTGACCCGCCGCTCAGCAACCCGATGTAATCCACGAGGATATGCTTGGTTTCCTCCATCGTTGTGTCCGCCGTCGGCTCTTTGCCGGCGTCGGCGTGGTCGAACGATTCAGGCTCGCCATCAAAGTCCTCTTCGGCGGCATGGCGAGAAGGCTTGGCGGCCTTTAGGGGGTCCGGCAGACCAGCTATGTCGGCATTCTTGAGGGTGATTTCATATTGGGTTTGCGCCAACGTCGATCGGCCCGCGCGGTCTTTTGTTCGCGCCTCGGCTCGCGCGTCCTCTTCGGCCTTTTCCTGGCGGCGTTGCTTCTCGTTGAGCGAGGCTATCGGCTTGGCCAGCCGTTCATTGAAACGCTGTATGTCCTGGCGCAGCCAAACAAAGTCCTTGTCCACGGTGATGCGTTTTAGGGACGCGTCGCGCAGCGCCGGCACGTATGGGGCCACTCGATCAAGATTGTGGTACCGGGCGGCATCGACCGTATCCCAGGGCAACGGGTCGGGCATTTCGGCTTCGCCCACCTTGAGTTTCCCCGTCGGAGAGGGCAGCACGACGTCGGGCACCACTCCTTTGAGCTGGGTTGATGCCCCGCTCGGCCGGTAGAACTTGCGGATCGTCAGCTTCAGGGTGCCGGGGTCGGCGTGGAACGGCAGTCCGGCTCGGCGCATCACATGGGACAGTGGCAGCAGCGATTGCACGGTGCCTTTGCCGAACGTGGACGCATCGCCGACGATGAGGGCCCGCCCGTAATCCTGCAACGCGCCGGCCAGAATCTCGGAGGCGGACGCGGTGAACCGGCTGGTGAGCACCACCAGCGGCCCGTCGTATAGCACCGACGCATCAGGATCAGACTCGACGCTCACGCCACCATCCGGATCCTTGGTCTGCACCACCGGACCTTGTTTGATGAACAAGCCGGTCAGAGAAATGGCCTCCTCGAGCGAGCCGCCGCCGTTGCGGCGCACGTCGAGGATGATGCCGTGGACGTTTTCCTGTTTGAGTTTCCCGATCAGTCTGGCCACGTCAGCGGTGGCGCTCTTGCGGCTCTGACCCTTTGGGGTCTCGGACCCGGCATAGAACGAAGGCAGATCGATCACGCCGAACCGCACGCCACGGCCGTTCTCGCCGCCCAGGTCAACGATGCGCGCCTTTGCTTCCTGATCTTCGAGTTTGATATCGTCGCGCACCAGTGTGATGGTTTTTCGGACCGAAGAATCGTTGGCATCGGCCGGGATGATCGTTAGCTGGACCTTCGTTCCCTTTGCCCCGCGGATGAGCCCGACCGCTTCGGGCAGCGGCATATCGACCACATCCACCGGCTCCTTGCCCTCTTGCGCCACGGCCACAATGCGGTCCCCGGGCTTGATGAGCTTGCTGCGCGCCGCCGGCCCGCCCGGCACCAGCTCGCGAATCTTGCAGTAGCCGTCCTCCGGCTGGAGGGTGGCCCCAACACCGACGAGGGACAGGCTCATGGCGATGGAGAAATCCTCCATCTGCCGCCGGCCCATGTAATCCGAATGTGGGTCGTAAGCGTGCGTCAGGGCGGTCAGATAGACTTCGAGCACCTGGTCGGCGGGCCACTGTTTGAGCGCGCGCAGGGAACGCTCGTAACGACGCGCGAGCGTCTTGACGATTTCCTCGGGCTTTTTGTCGCTCAACTTCTCTTGCAGATAATCAAAGCGCAGATGCTGACGCCAGAGTTGCCTGGCCTCGGCAAGGTCGCGGGGCCGTGGCGCCTTTTCCCGATCCCACCGACAGGTGTCATTACTCGTGAAATCGAACGATTCGGTCTTCAAGAGGTTCTGCATATAGGCGACCCGTTGCTCGAGCCGTTGCTGGAACCGCTCGAAAATCAGGTGGGCGGGCCGGGTATCGCCGCTCTTGATGGTCAGGTCTTCCAGGCTCGCGCGATAAGGAGCAAACTCGTCCAGGTCTGACTCGAGAAAATAGAGGCGGCCGGGATCGAGCATGTCGAGATAGCGATCCAGGAATTTTCCCGCAACCTCCTCATGAGCGCGGTGGCCCGCGTAACCGGAGTTTTCCAGCAGGCGCGCGGTCACCTTGGCGATGCTGGCTTCGTCGCTTTCGGGCGCAGTGGTTCCGTGCAGGCGCGTCGCCAACGCGCCACACGCCAGGGCCAGGACCAATCCAAAACTGCCAATAAAGGGCTTGAGTTTCATATTACTTACTCTTGCTGTTTGTATCTCTGTCAGTTGCTTCCGTCTCTGACCGCGTTCCTGACCATTCCGATGGTCAAGCCTGCGCGGTCCTGTCATGCGCACAACCTAACAGGACGGGCTTTCACCGGGCTTACGGCAGGATTACAAATTGGTAATGAAACCTCGTTCCCTTTGGGTTCGCTATGGGTTGTCCGGTGGTTCCGCCATTGGCGCCGAAGAAATGCCGGGCGACCTCATTCAATTGCTCTTCCGCAGTGGGGCCATTTTCTCAGCACGAGGGTGCCCAGCGATAGTGCGAGCCTTACCGCGCCCGGCCCCTCAAGACCCGTTTTGCACGAAACCTATACGTCGCAAATCAGCACGCACTCCTTCAGCGACGCAAGCGCATCCGCCCGCTTCGGCATAAACTCCTGCCCTACAAAACCTTTGTAACCGGTCGCCACAATCGCCCTCATAACCGACGGATAGTAAACCTCCTGCGTGTTATCGATCTCGTTGCGGCCGGGGACGCCGCCGGTGTGATAATGGCCGATGTATTGATGATTCTCGCGGATCGTGTCGATGATATCTCCTTCCATGATTTGCATGTGGTAAATGTCATAGAGCAGCTTGAGCCGCTCCGAACCGACCCGTTTGCAGACTTCCACACCCCACGCGGTGAGGTCACACATGTAATCCTTATGGTCGCGCTTGCTGTTGAGCAATTCCATGCAGACGGTGACCTTGTGCTTCTCGGCGATCGGGACCAGCCGCTTCAGCCCTTTTACGCAATTCTCCAAGCCCTCCTCATTGCTCATTCCTTTGCGGTTGCCGGAGAAAGTGATGATGTTCGAAAAGCCGTTCTCGGCCACCTGCGGAATCGCCTTCTCGAACTTGGAGAGCAGGTCGTCGTGGTGCCCCACCCGGTTCCAGCCGTAGGGGATGTTGTCCGGCCCATTGCACATCGCGCAGGTCAGACCAATCTTCTTGACCGTCGGCCATTCGGAGGCCCCAAGCAGTTCCACCGATTCGAGACCCATCTGATAGCACTCGCGGCAGAAGTCTTCAAAACTCATCTTCGCCGGCTTGTCTTTGTCCGGACTGTACATGCTGCCGTAGCACCATGCGGAAACAGAGTGATGAATGTTGCCTTTGAGCTTCGGCCGGCCGGCATCGTCCGCAGCCTCCAGGCGCGGAGAGAAACTCGCCGCCGCCGCGAGCGCCACGGTGCCACCACTGAGCGTGCGAAGAGCCGAACGACGAGAAATAATCTGATTCATGGCAGCCAGATTACACCGCCGCTCCACAAGTTCCAAATGCTAAGTTGCGGGTTCTCATTCGCGAGTCCTTGGATGGAAGACGGAAGACGGAGGACGGAGGACAGAAGACGGAGGACAGAAGACGGAAGATGGAAGTCATCGCCACGCTCTTCAATGTTCGAGGTTCGATGTTCAGGGTTCGATGTTCAGGGTTCGATGTTCAGGGTTCGATGTTCA
>JBAXTC010000307.1:0-8389 GCA_037130375.1 Verrucomicrobiota bacterium
CGACTTGGCTTGGAGGTAGTTCCAAAGGCGGCAGCCGTGTGAGGTTACTTGGAAGCTCCCACCCCCGCCTGCGGAGGCTGATCATGGAGGCCACAATCCCTTTGGGATTGCAGAACCACCGGTCTTTCCGTCGTTCCGTACGGCAATGGCCTCGCACAGGAGAAACTGCCGATGCCAGTTTGATTTCACGGCTGAACGAGGATACGCTTGCGCAATGAAAGTCAGCCGCGCCCTCGCTGCCAGTTTCGGCCTCGCGCTGTTCACAACGGTTTGGGCCCGCGCCCAGAGCAACGAATTTCGCGGCCTGTGGGTGGATGCGTGGGGCACGGGTCTTTTCAGCTCCAGCCAGGTCACCCAGCTCATCGCCGATTGCCGGGCCTGCAATTTCAATGCCATCGTTGTCCAAATGCGGCGGCGAGCCGATGCCTTTTACACTCCAGGCATCGCCGGCAACGATCCTAAAACCACGGCCATTTCATCGGATTTTGATGCGCTGCAGGATGTTATCGACAAAGCGCACTCGGGTTCGCCGCGCATCGAGGTGCATTGCTGGGTCACGACCCACCTGGTTTGGAGCACCACCACGCCGCCTTCACAAGCCGGCCATGTCTTCAATTTGCACCCGGAGTACCTGATGAGGAATTCCACCGGCACGAATTGGAACGGCGAAGGCTACTATCTCGACCCCGGCCATCCGGACGCCACAATGTGGAATTACGTTATGGCCACCAATATTGTCCGCCGCTATGCCGTGGATGGTTTCCATTGGGATTATATCCGCTACCCGACGGCTGACTCCGGGTATAATCCGACGGCGATTGCGCGTTACAACGCCGAGTTCGGTTTGACGGGCCAACCCTCGCCGTCCAGCGCGCAGTTCTCGGACTGGCGGCGGCGGCAGGTGACGGATTTCCTGCGCTGGGTCAACGCCGATTTGCTTTCTCTTCGCAGCAACCTCGTCGTTTCGTGCGCCGTGTTTGGGAGCCGCAGCGACGCCTACAATAGTCGTTACCAGGACTGGGCCGGTTGGAACAGCGAGGGCATCATCGATATTTGCATGCCTATGATCTACGCGTCGGACAACAGCGGCGTGTTCACCCCGCGCGTGGATGATGACTGCAGCCATCAAGGCGTGCGCCGCGTCTATGGCGGCCAAGGCGCCTACCTGAACATTCCAGCTAACACGGTCTGGCAACTGGATTACATCCGGAACAAACCGCTGCTGGGATCAATGCTCTACAGCTATCGCGAGCCGAACAGCGGCGCCGCGGACACCCCGGGCACGCTCGCGTACATCCGCGATCATCACCAGCCGACATGGGTGGACGTGCCGGCGATTCCCTGGAAAGCGACGCCGACCAAAGGCATCGTTCGCGGCACGGTGACCCGACAAGGGGACGGATCGGCGGTTTACAATGCCAACATTTCCATCGACACCGTCCCCGCGCGCAACCAGAAGACCGAGCCGCACGGCAAATTCGCCTTCTTCGAAACGCCCCCCGGCTCCTTCATCATAACCGCAACGGCGGCTGACATCGGCACCGTGACGACCAATGTCACGATCACCGCCGGAACGAACTTCGCGGTGAACCTCGTGCTTCCGTCCGACTCCACACCGCCCGTCATCACCGACGTGAGCACAAGCAATCTCACCGATACCTCCGTCATCATCAAGTGGACCACGGACGAAAATGCCAACAGCGCGGTGGATTATGGCCTAACCGCCTCGTCCGGCTTCACCGTGAGCAACGCCACGATGACGCTGAATCACGCAGTCAACTTAACCACTCTTACGCCCAACACGACCTATCATTATCGTGTCCGTTCGCGCAACAACACCGGGTGGCAAACCAATTCTGCCGATTTGACCTTCGCAAGCAATCCGCCGGGGGTCGTAACTGACGTCATCATTGAAGCGCGATTGCGTGATGGCAGTTTGAACTCGAACCCGCCATACTTGGACAATGCCAGCTTCAACGACTCGACTCTGAAGAGCTCCGCGTCCGGCCTGACGGGCACGGGCTCGCGCTACGCCACTTCCGGCACGCCGACGTTTGCCGTGAAACCGTCGCTCGCCGTGGCCGGCGGGACTTATGATGTTTATGTCACGCAAGGCAGCGTGTCGAGCGTCTCTGACGACATCGTTGTCGCTGTCAATCAATCCGGCTGCACGGGGCTCCCGGCCACCACGACCCTCTTTCAGGAGCCCGGTGGAAATACGTGGGAATACCTGGGCCGGATGAAGTTGAACGCGGGAGTCGCCACGCCGACGCTCACTTTCACGTATTCAAGCGGCACACTCAAGATCGGCTGGCGGATGTACAGCGATGCGAGCAAGTATGTGTTCGTCCCGCCGCCGGCACCGCCGGCGATAACCAATCAGCCACAAGGCAAGGTGGCGCCCCAGGGGGCAAACGCGACGTTTAGCGTCAGCGCAACCGGAGCAATGCCGCTCAGTTATCAATGGCGGTTCAAAGGCACGAATATCGCCGAGGCAAGGGGCAGCAGCTACACACGCGTCAACATCCAAACCAGCGACTCCGGCCCTTATTCGGTCGTTGTCACGAACCTGGCAGGTTTCCTGATCAGCTCGGACGCGATGCTCACCGTGACCCTGCCGCTTCCGGCGCGGTTCCAAACCATCGCGCTCCTGTCCGATGGCCGCGCGCGGTTGATAGTGACCGGCGAGACGGGCGTCGCCTGCGCAATTGATGGTTCCAGCAACCTCGCCAGTTGGTTTGAGGTAATGAGCCTGATGAACACGAATGGCACGCTTGATGTGGTTGACCAATCGGCTTCCAACTCCAGCCTGCGCTTTTACCGCACCAGGCAATAGAAATGGCGGTGCCACTCGCCATACACGCCAAAGGACGCCAACGCAACAAGGCTCAAACGGCTCAATACCTGGCTGCTGCGTGATAGACGGCCATGAAATTGGCCTGCCGCATACTAAGGCTGGTAACGCAGCCGATAGAAGACACTGCCGTTGACGGGATCGATCGGTAGGAAGACCCGATTGGTCGCAGCGGAATCAGGCACATCGAACCAGTTGGTGGTCAGCCCGACACTGGGCGCATTGGTCTGGCCTTGGAGCGTCCACCCCGTGTAGATCTCCGGCCAGGCAAGCTCCATTTGAGTGCCTCCCGCCACCACCGTGAACGTGATGTTCGTCGGATTGGTCGGGATACTCACGTCAATCCTCAGAGTGCCGTCGGTGGTCAGGGTGTTGATATTCCAGGCAAGCCCAGTACCCGGAGTCGGCGGCGTGATGGTGATGAAGGCGCCGGAGTAAGTGGGCGCATCAAACAGCTTGAAGCTATCCGTGGCAGCCAACGGGTCACCAGTCAGGTCAAGCTTAAGGGTGCCGCCATAGGTGACTTGGTACGAGGCCGGAACCTGAATTTTGTCATTGGCCAGGGTGTCGCCGGATTTGTTAAGCTTGAGTTCGATGGTGCCCTGGCTGGCAAGGTTGCCCACGATGTTGAAGGTGCCATCGCCCTTGAGCGTCTGGGCGGCTCCCAGCCATAGGGTGCCGTCAGTCCGGCGCGAAGCATCGAGTGGTGCGCCCGCGCCAATCTCAATTGTGGCAGTGTTCGAGATGCTGCCAGAGCCTGCCAGGGATACCCCGCCTGCACGGATGGTGGTCGGGCCGCTGTAAGTGCAGTTGCCGCTCAATTGCTGCGCTCCACCAGTAATGGTGAGACCGACTTTTCGGGTGCCATTGGAGATGGCGTCCTGGATAAGACCTCCGTAAACACCACCGTTGGAAATGGTGAGCACCGAATCCGAAGTGGTGCTGCTGTTGGCGATCGTATTGGTGGAGTTACTAAGCGAGGGGGCAAGGTTCAGAGTGGCGATTTGCTGGTCGAATCCAGCCAGGTCGAAAGTGGCGGCGCTTGAGGATTGCCCCACCTGGAGGGCCAGGGTGGTGGGCAATGCATTATTTGCCCCCAAACGAAGCAAGCCGACGTTCAAAGCGGTGGCGGACCATGAATTTCCGGTGGAATAAATCGTCCAGTTGCCGGCATCGGATTTATTTACAAAAGCATTGGGTGTATTGACCGTGCCGGTGAGTTTTCCAACGCCACTGCCTCGGAGGAGAATCTGACCGTTGAACGGGGTCACGTCGTCCGGGTTGACAGAAATCCCGCTGGCGACAACAAACTCGCCGGCGCCGGTGCCGTTGAGTTGGACGAGGCCGTCGCCGCTGCAGAGAATGGGACCATTGAAGGAGTTTGTTCCAGGGTTGCCCAGCAGGTTGCAGCGCATGTTCAAGCTGCTCGACGTGTTCAGGCATTTGACGGTGGCGGCTCCGGAAAATGAAACCCCGCCGGCAAGCAACAGCCGCGTGCCGGCCGTGCCAACGGTGGCGTTGATGATCACCTCTGTCGAATTCCCGGCGGCAGGCGCATTGGAGAGAGTCAGCGTTCCGGCGTTAACGGAGATCAAACCGCTCATGTTGTTCGTTCCAAGAATAATGAGCGTGCCGGCGACATTTGTGAGAGTACCCGCACCGCTCAAATCACCGGTCAGAGTTGATGTGCCCGTGCGGTTGACGACGAGGGCGGCGCCATTGGAGACTGAACTGCTGCCGAGCGTCCCTCGCCCGGCGCCATTGCCGATTTGGAGCACGCCCGCCTCGATGCTCGTGGGGCCGGAGATGGCATTGTCGGCATCAAGAATCAGCAGGCCCGTCCCTCTCTTGACCAATGATAAGCCCCCCGTCAGCTTCCCACCCGTGGTCGAAGCGAATGAGTACTGGCTGGACGAGTCCACCAGAACGGAGTTCGGACTCAACAAGTTCGCGCCCAGCGCCACAGCCGACTGGCCGGTCCCGCTATCGTCGAAAAGCACGCTATCTCCCTGCGCAAATGCGACCGTTGCCAGGGAGTTCGTATCTTTCCAGTTCGTGGTGGTCAAATCCCAATCTGCAGTGGACGGGGTCCAGACGAGGTTGGCGGCCCAACTGCCCGGGTTAAGCCCAAGGGTTGCGATGATTGTGAAGATGAGTCTTTTCATGGTGACTTGGGTATTCTATAGTTTGGTTTGGTATGGTTCCTTTCATTCTAGGGAACTTTCGGTCGCTGTCCAGCTTTCGCGTAGTCGGCAAAACTGCCCTGCCAGGAATATGATGATGGTAGCCGCTGGCCGATAGGAACGCCGCATGCGAGCCGTCATGGCCACAACGTGCCACACCCCGCAAACACAGAAAAGACCATGTTCTGGCTCATCATTCCGCGGTTCGTGCCTCGAGAAAGGTCTTTAGTTCGGCAGCAGCTTTGCCCCCGAAGCCCGGCACCTCGGCGATTTTCTCGACGCTCGCCAGCCGGAGGCGCTGCACCGAGCCAAACTTCTTCAGCAATGCCGCCTTGCGCCGGTCGCCGATGCTCGGAAATTCGTCCAGGATGCTCTCCGAAATCTTTCTCAGCCGCAGTTGTGCATTATAAGTGTTCGCCAGCCGGTGCGATTCGTCGCGCACGCGTTGGAGCAGTTTCAGAGCGCCGCTGGCGTGTGAGAGGCGAAGGGGGGCCTTCTCGCCCAGACGATAAACTTCCTCGAACTCCTTCGCAAGGCCGATGATCGGAATGTGACCCAAGTCCAGTTTCTTCAGCTCCGCGCTGGCGGCGCCAAGCTGTCCTTTGCCGCCATCGATGAGAATGAGGTCAGGAAGTGCGGCGTGCGCAGCGCAGAGTGTGGAGACTGAGCAGGGTGACGGGGAAGCAGTCTCGGGGGCCGCAGGCTGCTCCTTCGTCAAGTCTTCCGGGACCGTGGACTGTGGACTGTGGACGGCGGACTCCTTGAGCAACCGTGTGTATCGTCGCCGCACCACCTCCGCGATGGATGCGAAATCGTCCTGTCCCTCGACAGTCTTGATCTTGAACCGCCGGTAATTGGCCCGGTCGGGACGGCCGTTGCGAAAGCTCACGAGCGACGCAACCTTGAACGTCCCGCTAATGTTCGAGATATCGAAGCCTTCGATGCGGTGGGGCGGGGCCGGCAGGCCGAGCGCCGCCGCCAGCTCGGCCAGGTCTTTCTCGGTATCGAGGGCCAGCGGCAGGCTGTAGGGCACGCGCTCGAATCGGTTCACCTTCTTGGTTGTCCGTTTCAGGTCCGCCAGCAGATCGCGCAACTCGGCCGCGCGCTCGTATTCCTGGGCCGCTGCGGCTTTCTTCATCTCCTCGCCCAGTTGGTTCTGCATCTCCTCGGATTGGCCGGCGAGAAAATCGCACGCGGCGTTGACCTGCTCCAGGTACTGCTCGCGCGCCACGTTGGCGATGCAGGGCGCGGTGCAATACTTCAGATGGGCGTAAAGGCAATGCTTGTAATCGCGCTCGCCCGGCGTGAGCGGACGGCACCCGCGCAAATGATATTGGCGGCGCACCAGGGCCAGCGTGCTGCGCAAGGCGCTCGAGTTCGGGAAGGGGCCGAAATATCGCGCGCCATCATCCTGCTTGAGGCGCGTGAGGGTGAAGCGCGGGATGGGGTCGTTCAGATTGACCTTGAGCATCAGGAACCGTTTGTCGTCGCGAAAGCTGATGTTGTAGCGCGGGTGGAACTCCTTGATCAGCTTGCTTTCCAGCAACAGAGCCTCCGGCTCGCTGCGAACGGTATGAAAATCGAAGTCGTGGATGGCCTCGGTCAGGGCCTTGAACTTCAAATCCCAGCCCATGCGCCGCGATGGCTGGAAATACTGGCTCACCCGCTTGCGCAAATCGCGCGCTTTACCCACATAAATCACCGTTCCGAAACGGTCGCGCATCAGGTAGATGCCCGGTTTATGCGGGAGCGTGCTGAGCTTCTTGCGAATGTTGTCGGCCACTGCCATGACGGAGGTCTGCCCCACTTTCCTGCAGCTTTCCGCGGGCCTTACCGGGATCTTCGGCGGGCCATGTGAAGCGCGCCGACGGGCACCGCATCTTCCCCCAGGGCCGCAAGCGCAATGCGTGGGCCGGGAGCAAATGCTTCCATGATGAAGCTGCGCATGGCCTTTTCGACTGCGTCGCGCAAGGGCTCGCCGACGCCGGACAGACCCCCGCCCAAAATGATGATTTGCGGATGGAACAAATGCACCGCGTGCGAGAGTCCCAATGCCAGGTCTTCCGCCGCCTCCCGCAAAATCCCTTTTGCGGCTGTATCCTCCCGCTGTATCGCGGCGGCCAGGTGCTTCGCTTCGCCGCCGCGCACCTTGCCAACCAGCCGGGCGAGCACGCTGCCCGGGTGTTTCTTTTTCAACGCGCGGATTCTCCTGTCCACGGCCCATCCGGAGCAGCGCGCTTCGACGGTCGTCCCGCTGCGGTCCAGGCGAATATGGCCAATCTCCGACTCGCCGGGCGTGGCGCCGTGGTAGATAGTTCCGTCCACAACCAGGCCGCCACCCACGCCGCTGCCGAGGGTAACATAAAACACCGGGTTCAAATCAGTCCCTGAACCGTGCATCGCTTCGCCCAGGGCGGCGACATTCGCATCGTTATCCACCATCACTGGCGCGCCGGTCAGTTCCTTGAGCCAGGCTCCCAAATCAAATTCGGACCACCCCTCGATCTGGTGCGAGCGACAGATTTTCCCCGTCTTCCAATCCACCGGGCCGCCAAAACCCACCCCCACCGCCTGGAGGTTGCCTCCACCCAACAAACCCGGAAGCGCCTGCTTGATCTGCTGCCGAATCCCGGCCGCACCTTCCGTTGGATCGACCACGAGTCTTAGCCGCTCGCGAATCTTCGCCCTATTATCCCCGAGGGCCAGTTGCAGCTTGGTCCCGCCGATTTCAAGACTGAGAATCATAAAGAGGGATGGTTAAATGGCGAGATGGATCGAGGGTTCCCACTCCGCTGCGGGCCGCGATGGTCCAGGTTGCGCGTCACCCCGGCGCGACCGGAGGGTTGTACCGCACCAACAACGGGATGCTTGTCTGTGGCTGGCCGTCGAGGGAAATGTCGATCGAGTACAGCCCCGGGTTCTCGAACTTCATTTGCTGGAGGTTGACGATGAAATTGCGCGTGCCGAAGTGCATGTCTTCCGGCAGCGCCACCTCGACGGGGATCGGCGGGAAGTTGACCATAATAGAGTGTCCATCCGCATCGACAAAGTTCAGTTGCAGTTGGTGTTTGCCCTCGTCATCGCTCGAAAATGTCACCCGCAATGCGATCGAGCACTGCGGATGCACCGCGGGAAGCTGCTGGGTGTAAATCGTGTCGAAGGCCCCCAGCAGGTTGAGCTTGCCGTTGTCATCCGTCGCCGCATCGCACAGAACCGCCACTTGAATGTTCATCCTCAGACTATGAAACCACGAATCTCGCGCCGGTGCACGAAATTCTTTTGCTCAATTTGAAACGGGTGCGCATCTTAGCAAACCAGTCGGCGGGCCGGCGGAATGGGCCGAGTAACTTGA
>JBAXTC010000308.1:0-8371 GCA_037130375.1 Verrucomicrobiota bacterium
CGCCGCGCATGCCGAGGAAATCACTTTTCGGCACATCGGAGCCGGCGTTGGGTCCATTGCCGAAGCCTCTGAAACATATACAGGCCAGGTGCTGGCCGTCCGGTGACAATGCCACCCGGTACGGATACCAGGCGGTAGGAATATGGCCAACCACCTTCAACGTTTGCGCGTCCAAAACGGCAATCGCGTTTATCCCTAATTCCGCGACATAGACCCGCTTGCCGTCCGGAGAAACGATCATGCCCGCGGGACTCACCCCGCGCAAACCGGCGACCAGAGGCGAAGGGACGATCCGTTCCTTCGCGCAAATCTGCTGCGTTCCGAGATCGATTCGTTGTATCATGTCGTTGTTTCCGTTGGAGACGAAAAGCGAATCGCCGCTAACGGCGAGGAAGTTCGGGGCGCTGCCGCCGACCGTCTTGCCGTTATCCGAAGGAGCGCCGACCAGCAGCCCCGTTTTCCAGCGGTTGACTACTTTGGGCTGTCGCGGAGAAGCCACATCGATCGCCCAGACCGAAAACGATTCCGGTACGTTGGGTTCGCCCAGACCGGGAATCTGCCGACCCTCGAAAAAGACGCCGTCCCGCGCCTGCCGACTGGGATAGCCAAACGGCGGGATCGTGAGACCGCGCGGGTCGAATTGCGGATCGTTGGGCTTCGGTACGGGGCTGTATTCGAACAAGCCGATGTTGGCAACGAAGACGCGGTTCCCCGCAAGGGCCAGGGCATAAGGATAACGTCCCACTTGAACTGAACCGACTACTTGCCGCTGCTCGGTGTCGATTACTACCACCCGGAAGTTGGTGACATCAGCACAGAAAAGAAACCGTCCATCCTCGCTGCTCTTGATGTCCACCGCAAAGCTCTCCGCGTATGCCCGCCCGGCCACCTCAACATTGAGCGAGATCTCCGTCACGAACTGGTTTCGAGAGGCGTCGAAAACATAAACATTGCCCTCCTCGCCGCTGCTCCAATAAAGCCAACGGCCGTCAGGGGAAAAATCTGCGCCGCCGGCGTTGAGGCGTCTTTGTTTCTGGCCTTTGGCGGGCGGGCTTACTTCCTGGCTCGTGGGGTTCGCGCTGCGCCAGTTCTTGAAGATCTTGCCCGAGCCGGCGCTGGCAACAAACAGCATCTCGCCATCCCGGCTCATCGCCAGCCCGTGCGGCCAATTGGCCACGGGGAAGGCCTGACCGGCCGGCTTCAGGAAACGTCCGTTGGAGAGGATAGTCACTCCGGCAGGGTCGTGCTTCGCGTAGCTATCGATGGAAGGGGCATGCAAATAGGCTGCTGCATGCGCCTGGCTCGAACCATCCGCACCCAGCAATACCACCAACATCAATAAGCAAAACTCGGAACGGGTCGTGTAGTTCATGACGCCCATTAGAGTCAAAAGTGAGAAACGATAAAAGCATTTTCGCTTTGCGCGAAGCCCTGTTTTCATGAATTGTTCAAAGCAGCGCCACTTGCTGCCTCAGTCTTTAGATCCCCCCGGCTGAGGGCTTCTCCGAGATCGTTAACTCGCCCCCTTTGAATACAACGGCCGTGCCGACCGGAGCGCGCATTGATTTGCCATGGGTCTGGACTTCAAAATGGCTTCCCTGCACGATTACGTCGAAGGCTGCCCCGTGAAGCTTCACTCCGTGCAACGCAACACGCGAAGCGAGCTTGAGCGGGTGTGGACAGATCACGATACTGCCATCAAATCGGGCCTCGATTCCGCATAGGCCGAAAATTACACACTGGGCGATGGCCACACTATCGAACGCGCACTGCAACGGAGTGTCCTTGCGGTAATCCATCTGGTCGGCCACGATTGAATCACCCCAGTAGGGCAGGCGCTCGCCCCACCAGAGCAGGCGGCGGATCAAGTCCTCCGCGGTGTCCGCATGGCCCGCCTTGTAGAGTCGTTCCGCAATCTGGGGCGGGAAACTGGTGCAACTGCCCGGGCCACCATTATCAATGTCCACCGGATCATACGCTACATCGAGTTTCGACAGGCTGTGCAATCCATATCGCGAAAGGAATTCGCGCTCGTTAAGATGGCTCAGCAGGCCCTGGTCGGTTTCCGCGTCGAGCACGCCACTGCCAAAGAGCTTGAACATCTGGTTGCTCCAACGGAGATCGCGTCCTTTTGGAGTGATGAACTCGAACCATTGTTGGTTCGTATTCCACAACTGTTTCTTGAGCAGAGCCTTTAAGTCCGCGGCGCGCTCACGCAGCGCCGGAGCCGGTTTGCCCGCCACATCCACCAGACGCGCAGCCATCAGGTAGTTCGCGTACCGACGGCCATTGAGGTCGGGCATGATGTGGTTATAGGGATAGCCGCGGCGCAGTTCCAAGTGGCTATTGGACGGGCCGTAATCAATCAGCGCTACGGGCTTGGTCCAATCGTCACGACATGACGCCTGGTCCATCACCTGTTGCAGGACGGTCTTTCCATTGATCTCCTCTGACAGAAACGCCGTGTCATCCGTGTTTTTCACGTAATAATATATCAAACCAATGAGCTTTTCCTGGCCCACCGGATACCACGGGCCGAAGGCCTTGCCCGAAATTGGTTCCAAGGCAAAGAAATCCTTCATGCCGTTACGGAGGTATTGTCGGATATGCTCGCGATCAGCAGCCGGATCATACAACGGCAGGATTTCCCAGGCCTCGCCGAAGTTCCACAAATAAGAGCATACGCAGCCGCCCTTAACACTGCCGGTGCAGTAAAAGGGACGTAACGCGAACTCGGGCACATCCCACCGGTTCATCAGGAAATGGACCAGGGATCGATGATACCAGCGAGTGAGCGAGAGGTTGGAAGACTCCATGCGCGGGAGTTTGTCGAACAGATCCTGAATCTGCCGACGGTGTGCGTCATCTGCCTGTCGGATGGCGTCCGCTGGATCATCGGCCAGAGCCTGGCACACGGCGGTGGCTTCCGCTTCGCGGCCTATCGCAAAGACGAAGTATTGCGTGGCGCGATCGCCGGACCCTAACCGCAGTCGAGTCTTGCCGGACGCAGTGGTGGCATCCCAGGTTGCAGTGGGCACGGCTCGGATCGCAATCGCGAGGTTCGTTTGACGAAGCAGCAACGCTCCCTCCGCCAGCATCGGAGTTGGGCTGGATGTGCTGACCGGCGGTCCAAAGCCCCAGCTATCGCATGTGTCGAGTTTGCCACCCACCGAACACCGCACTGGAACCTCTCGCATTTGTGCCGTTGGATTCTCGATCGTGACCGATAAAATGCCGGCCCGTTTTCCGGCGGCCAGGATCGTGGTGGTCGAAATCCGCAGACCCTCCACTTCACCACTGCGTTGGACCTTGAACGGCCACCAGGTGTATTGTTGCGCTGGCAGGTCTTTGTCCAAAATGGAAACCTTCAACCGAAAATCACTGCTGACATAAGGCGGCGCCCACAACCCAGCGATCTCCGCGAGACGTTTGAAAGGAATTCCAGGCGTCACCCTGCCATTGAAAATCCCACAGTTGGCCTCGTCCTGGATGCTGAATTCTCCGGACAATGAAAATAAATTCACCGGATCGTCGGACTGATTGGTGGATGGGACGGAGCCGGATTCCATAGCTGAGGCGAATGCTGGATGACTTCCGGTCGCAGCGGCCACCAAGGTCAATACGATCCACCATCCACGGTTTCTTAATAACTCCATATCGAAGTCTATTCACCCACAATGAATTTGTGATACCGCCCCATCCAATATGGGAGGAGAAATGCCGCCCCGTCGTCTTCACCATGCCCGCCTCCGCCGCCATCCACCACGAAGGGGTTGCCGTTCCACTTCATGACAGGCCGCTCGTCGGGCGGGAGCAGGGTAAGGGCTTCCCGATGACCGAAGCGGTCCCGTGACACTGCCCACTCGATGTCCTGACGGTGCGAGTTCTTTACCGTCCACTCGATGGTGTCCATCGGCATCCGGTAGAGCGTCCGGACGGACGCCCCCAAGTCCACCCGTGCCTCGGGTTGACCGGTCAGGTAAATGAAGGTCCAGAGCGGGTTGGCTTCGCGCTGGAGGTTTTTCCACCATTCGTCCACCCCGCGGCGATACGCCTTGAGCAACACGGGGTCTTTCTCGTATTGGAATATGCAATAGTAGGGCAGCATTGCCAGCTCCTCGTCCGAGTAGTTCAATTCCGTCCGAGCCTCGTTAACACGCGCAATGAGGTCGGCATACTTCAGGTCCCACGCGACTTTCTTGTATTCGGTAGTATAGCGCGCCGCCCCGGTGATGTGCGCGGTGGTCTTGAGGAAGCTGAGAAGCTGCAGGCTGTTGAGCGCCCGCTCGTCCGGGTCCCGGCTCAGTGCCTCGGGTGACCAGAATCCCCAACGCGTCGGTTTGCCGTCAAGGTCCACCAGGTAATAACCGTGGTCAATGATATGGTCCATGATCCGCTGGCAGGTTTCCGCAATGCGGCGCTTCAACGGCTCGTCCGGGAGCAAGTCGTAAGCGATGCTGAAGATGAAGAAATGGCCGACGATTTCATCCGAACTCGTGTCCGCTTTCCAGTAATACTCGCCGTCCTTGGTCCAGTGCCATTCGCCGCCTGCGGGAAGGGGGTCGCCTTTGCGAAGAAACGAGCGGGCGGGGAAGCCGCGCCGTCCGGCCACTTCCTCGAGGAACAGAATGGCCTCGATGGATTTGCGGGCGTTGGCCAGCGCTTCGGGCGATTTCGTGACGGCATACCGAAAACATTCGCCGGCGGCGTACATCGCGGTCCAAAGCCCGTCATTGTCGTTGTCGTGCATTTGGTTGCTCGAAACATCACCCGCAACCCGCAAGCCAGAGTCGGCCACCAGACCGTAACGATCGTGCCGCCCACGGATGCGCTGCTCGAAATGCTCGGCCTTCTGCGCGAGCGTCATGGGTTTGAGTTCAATGTGTGAAACGCCCGTCCGGGTGCGAACCCAAATCCCGTCGCGCTCGTCCGGCAGGAGTTGCTGGACCTCATCATCCGGCAGGTAACGCTGCCCGGCGAGATACTGGCGGCAATCCCGCGCTGTTGCCAAAAAGTCGAGCCGCACCAATCCCTGGGTAGTGCCGAGCCAGAGCGCGCCGTCCGCAGCGCGGGCCGTGGCGGTGATGTTGCCAACGGGCAAGGGGACTGAGTTCGAGCGGAGCGCGGCGGGTACGGCGGGGTCAGCCGTTTGGTAAAAGGTGCGGACCTTTTGCGGGTAAGGCGCAAGCTGAACCGGTTCCCACGCGACGGCACGAGACGCCAATGCCAATGCCAATGCCAATGCCGAGGCCAGCCAGAGCAGGCCCGGGCATGTCACGACTCTTGGGATGCGCCCGAGGGTCCAAGGCTGGGGTCGTCGCCGGAGAGTGATGGGTTGCTGGCGCCTGGCATTGTCACGCCCGCAGCGTTTAAGGAACAGGAACCTTATCCAGGGAATGTGAGCCGCAAAAAGCTCAGCGAGCAGCAGCAAGAAGCAGTCGAAGCAATATGTCATGGACTGAACTTAGCGGTTCGTGTCCGGACTTTGAAGCCTGTGATGGAAAAACTTCGTTGCGGAACGAAGTCGCAGAATTGCCAGTCATCCCCTGGAAAGAGCAGGGGCTGAAACCGCCTCCAGATGCCGCCTTGCCCGTTTTCGCGCCGACATGTCAGTCATATTCCGTGCCGACTCGCTTCAACAACGGTTGCGGGTTGGCCACCCGGTCGGGCGGCCGCACGCCCGGACCGTTGTCGGTCGCGCCGAGATCAGCATCCATTTGCTGGGCGAATTTCTGGAGTCGGGCAACAATCTCGGGATGTTGTGCCGCCACGTCGGTTAACTCGCCAATATCGGTCTCGAGGTGGTAGAGGCGTGGGCCGGTATGGTTCACCGGTTCGGCGTCGTCTTTGGGTCGGCCGGTGCCTTGCGTCGCGATGGCCAGCTTCCAGGGGCCGGACCGGACGGCCTCCAGCTTGAGACCGTTAAAGTAAAACAGGGCATCGTGCGGCGATGTCTTCGTTTGGCCGGCGAGCAGCGGCCAGATGTCTTTGCCATCGATCCTGCGGTCCGCCGGCACCTCGCCGCCCGCGATTCTTACCAGGGTTGGCAGCACGTCGATTTCGCTCATCGGGGCGTCGCACACGCTATGGGCAGGAACTTTGCCGGGCCACCAGGCGATAGTGGGCACACGCATGCCGCCTTCCCATGTCGTGCCCTTGCCGCCATGCAGCGGCCCGGCGACACCTCCGTTCCTGCCCTGCGTCAGCCATGGCCCATTGTCGCTGGTGAACAGCACCAGGGTGCGTCCGTCGAGTTTGAGATCGCGCAGCGTGTCGAGCACGCGACCCACGCTCCAGTCAACTTCCTCGACCCAGTCACCGTAGCTTCCGTTGGCGGATTTGCCCTTGAACGCCGCCCCGGGATGAAGCGGGATATGGACGGCAGTGTGAGGCAGGTAGAGGAAAAACGGGTGGTCTTTGTTGGCGGTAATGAACTTGACGGCTTCCTCCGTGTAGCGGGCGGTGAGCGTGTCCTGGTCGGCGGGCGCTTCAATGACATTTTGATCGCGCAGCAGGGGTAAGGGCGGTCGCGGCGTGGCTTCGCCTTCGCCTTTCTTGCTGGGTGCCTTTCTTCCCGCCGCGTTGGTTCGGCCTCCCATGTCATTGGAATAGGGCAGACCGAGGTAATGATCGAACCCCCGCCGGGTGGGCAGGAATTCCGGTTGATCACCGAGGTGCCACTTGCCGATGGCCATCGTGGCGTAGCCCTGCTTTTTCAACAGCCCGGCCACCGTGTGTTCCCCGGCGCTTAGCCCGGTGGGGCAGGCGGGGAAAATAACCAGGGGCATCGAGACCCGTTTGGCATAGCATCCGGTCATCATTTGCGCCCGCGACGGCGTGCAGACTGGCGCGCCATAAAAACTGGTGAGTTTCATCCCCTCAGCCGCCATGCGGTCGAGATTCGGCGTGCGGTTGAGTGTCGAGTTGAATGGGCCAATGTCGCCATAACCCATATCGTCCACGAGGATGACAACGAAATTGGGCGGAGATGCTCCCGCAGACTCACTGGCGGCCCAGGCCGTCAGCGATGTGAACCAACCGGTCGCAACCAGCAGGGTCGTGGCAAAGTGAAGGAATTTCCAAAAAGAGCGGTGATTCATGTTATGCGATGTCTCCAATCCTATGCTGCGGCCAGCATCCCCGGTAGCGTTTTCATAAGTCGTTTCTTTGGTTTCCATCTCTTGCCCAGTCGGCCAAAAAGCCATGCGACGCCAACAACTTCAACCAATCTTCTGAGAAATCAACCTTCTTCGCTCAGACGCCTGCGAGGCTGCTTGCGCCGCACGTCGTCGGAGTCCTTGCAGGCATGGAAGAAGAAGCCGCCTTTGTCCACGCGCTTGATGACGCTGGGGTTGGTTATGCTCGCGACTACGGCCTCAAGCGGGACGAGCTGCGCGGACATCTGCCTGGACATTCTTGCGAACAAACGGATCGGGTTATATTGGATTAACCATTGCTAACGCTGGGTTTACGCTTGTAAGCTGTGTGGACACTTACGCGGACATCTGAACGGACGCATCCTTGGATTTCATTTCGGATTGATCTGCGGAAGGCTGCGCCGACGTTATGGTTGCTGCTGGGTGAGGCGGCGTCGAAGTGCGAACACATCGCAGGCGTGCCCTTGCACCCCTCCGTCGCCCAATCGCTGCACCAGCTTTACGCCGCGGCTGGCCTCAGCCGGGCAGCGATGGCCAGCTTTCCGGGATCGCTGCGCCTCCCAGTTGCCAAATCGGACTCAGCCCAACCCCCGCGACAAGAGCTCCTCGGTGGCCAGCACTTCGTCATCGTCCGCATCCCGGCAGACCGGTTTGAGGAGCCGCTTCGCGTTCACGACTGTGGCTGCATCCTCATAGGCTCGCAACAGCGGCAAGTCCTGTGGGCGGATGCCAAACTTCTCACGCAGCTTTCCCGCCAACTCGTCCAGCAGGGCGCGGGAGGTGAACAGTTCACAAAAGGGGAGCCGGCGTTTGACAATGTCCCGGCATAATCCTTCCGCCACCAGTCCGGCGATGAGGACGTTGGTGTCAACGACCAGCTTCACGAGACCATCTTGAACACGTCTTCGTCGGTGTAGATTCCCTTGGCGCGAGGCCTGGGCGCAAGCCGGCGGCGGGTTTCCTCGAAGGCGTCCGCCCAAAGCTGTTTCTGAACGGCACGGCGGACAAACTCGCTCTCGCTGACCCGTTGCGCCTTGGCGACGCGGGAGACATCGCGCCGCAGCATGGGCGGCAGGCTGATGGTCAATCTGGCTCTCAAGTAAGACACATTAAGACAAGCCGCCAGAAATGCAAGCGGCGGAGTTTGACAGTTGAGGAGGGGAACCCGCCCGTGGCAAATGGGATGGCATCGGTAGCGTCGGGGCGGGCTTGCG
>JBAXTC010000309.1:0-8361 GCA_037130375.1 Verrucomicrobiota bacterium
GGCGCACTTTTCCTCGATTATCGGAGTGTTAGCGCCGACTCCCGTCGGCGGCTACCAATCGTAGCCGCGAACGGCAGATCGCGCTAACCTTTCGGCCGAGGATGGACCACCGATATAATCTCGCCCTCTCGCCCTCTCGCCCGCCCGAGAAGAGAAGTTAGCGCCGACTCCCGTCGGCGGCTACGATTTCTTGAAACCACCCTGCATCCGAGCCAGGGCGGATTCAAGAACCTGCAAATTCGTAGCCGTCCACGGCAGTCGGCGCACTTTTCTTCGATTATCTTTTTTCGTTAGCGCCGACTCCCGTCGGCGGCTACGATTTCTTGAAACCACCCTGATGCGTTCTTCAGCAACCCATCAGCCCAGCCGCTCACATGGGTGTCGGCGCTGAAGTCCCACCCGCTGCTCCGGGTCGAGGAACCCTTTTCGGAGAGGACTCGGCAATGTCGGGCGGCGCTCAATCTATTGTTGCGCCTCCACCAGATCGAGCAACGGCTGTCGCTTAAAGTACCGCCATTCCCCCACGCGGACGCCTTGCTCAATTGGTTCGTCAGCAGCGGCGAGCATTTGCTGGAGCTTGAATTATGTTATGCGCACCACGATGTGGAAGCGTGTGGCGACGACGAGCTATTGGAAAAAGGCCAGCAGTATCTATTTGGCGGCCCCGATGAGCTGCGGCCAGAGAAGGGGTCACTCAAGGAGCGCGTGCTCACCCGGTTATGGAAGTTGGATGAAGGCTTGGCGGCATTCGTGAAGGCCGGGCCAGAGCAGTTCGGCAAGGGCGCTCGCAGCGTGCGCGGCTTTCTACGGGAAACGATTGATGTTGGCCAGCTCAAGGCAGGCACCCTGCCTGGGCGTGTTTGGGTGCTGGTGTTCGATGGGATGCGGTTCGACAGTTGGGAGACAGTGGTCAAGCCGCTGCTGGCTGAGTACTTCGAGGTTAAGGATGCACCTTACTTTTGCGTGCTGCCCAGTTTTACGGCCTAGGCCCGGACGGGGCTGTTGGCCGGAGCCCTGTTGGAACATCTCCAGCGCCGCCAGGAACCCGCACAACCAAACCACAAACACAAGCCAGTGTTGAGCCGTAGTTGAACTACGTTGCCATCTTTTGCCGGACATGTATTTTAAGCTCCATGCTTCAGAAAAGGCTTGGCCAGAGGATCGCAGACCCGCGTAAGAAGCGGCGACTGACCCAAGTGCAGTTTGCCAAGGCGCTCGGCTGTTCGGTGGAGTTTGTCAGCCTCGTCGAGCGCAGGGTCAATGCCCCGTTCGTTGCCCGGCTGGAAGATTTTGCCAGGGCGTTGAAGGTGGAAGTCGTTGACCTGTTCACGTTTGCAGGTAGGAAGCCAACCCGCATGAAGCGGTTGCGCATCAGCAAGAGCGAAGCATGAAGGGTGACATAATCATCTATCAGTTCAGCCGCTCGAAAGTTGAGCGCGGTGACTTCAGCCACTTCCTGAACCTCTACGCGCCGGACATCTGTCTCAGCTTTGCAATTTACGCAAAATAGTTTTCCGCCCATTCAACGCACTGTCGAGTGCGCTGGCCAATTTGGGATTCTCCGTGCTTTGGGCAAGCTTTAAGAACATCGGAATCGCTTCGTCACTGGCGCACAGCGCCTCCCGTAAGCGGCCCAACATCTGGAGGGTGTCCGCCCTGGCTGCCAACTGCCTGCGCAATTCAAGGGCTTTCTCGTGGCAACGAAATCCTTCCTCCTCACGCCCCAAATTGATGAGTGCCCACCCTTTGTTCATGGTCGAGACGGCATAATCACCCACCAGCCCTGCGCTCCGGTCACGCTTGACCAGTTGCCGATAAATCTCGATGGCGGCATCGTAGCATTCCACAGCCTCCGCAAGGCGGTCCAAATCGCCCAATGCCGCGCCCTTGTTCCCCAGCGCTGCTGCCATCAGCATTGTCACGGCGTCGCTATGGCCTTTGAAGTTCTGACAAACCGCTACGGCTTTGTCCAAAGCCTCGATGGCATCATTGCAAAGCCCGCGACTTCCCAACGTGATGCCATCGTGGATGGAGGATTCCGCCAATTCGATTGTCTCTGCTTCACTTGGTTTCGTGCGCATAGGTTTTCATGTCAAGCTGCGGCGCAATCCTGACGCAAGATCATGCTTGGACGGCAAAGAACCGAAGCATCCCCCTCATCGGACGGAACGGCGTTTTCCGTGCATTCTTCAACACGAAACCGTAGTCGCCGCTGAACCAGTACGAACGGGAGGCCGTGACGCAATCAACTATTTCCACGCTGCCGACGATGCCGCCGATTTCGAAATCCTCGCGTTTTGGAAACCGTTTGATGCGCCGCTCACGGCAGTTGGTCAGGAAGTGCTCGTACTCGGACTTGGTCACGCGGCGAGAACTGGCGTGAATCCAGATGCGCCCGCGCAGGCGCGTGGGCCACGACCGGTTTTCGATGTCCTTGTAGCCGTTGACGACAAACCATGCCCAAGGTTGGCGGATTGATAGTGCTTTCATGCTTCAACGCCCTTTCTGCTTTTCTCGAAGGGAATTTGGGGTGTAGCAGATTGCGTACGGTTTAATGAATTTATCGGACAACGCCTTCCGAGTGCTCCGCAGCCGCAAGGAATTATGAAAGCGGGGCTTGCCTCTAATGGGTTTCAGTCCGGTGAAGTTGATTGTCGTGCTCTCAGCCTTTGTGCTTGGCCCCGGCCTCAGATTGGTAATGACCCCCCAGTAAATCAGCCTGGACACGCTTTGGGCGGCGGCAAAAATCAAGGGTAGTTGCTCGTTTGCTTTCTCAGCACGCTCCCAAAGCGCCAGTGCGGTGGTCCACTTCTTGTTCTCAGTGAATTTGCCGGTCCCGCCGTTTCGGAAAATGAGCTTCAATTTGTCGGAGTGGAGAATCGTGTAAATGCAGAAATCTGACAGTGGTAGCTGCTTTGCTTTCATAATGGTTGGCTGCGGAAGATTGTTTCCGCTCCGCCATTCGTACGAGGTGTTCTTCGCCGCGTCAACTATCTTCCGCGCTGGTTGGCCAACCCACATTTCTCTGTCAGTCGAACCAACCGGGCGCAACCAGGTCGGGATTGTTCCGGCGGCCCGGCAGCGCCATCTGCTCGCCTACGGGCGGCATCGCATCCCACGAATTGAACACATGCGTAAACCCGTGCCGGGCTAGGCACTCGAAATATTCCGGCTTGAGCCAGTTCAGGTTTGCCACGACCGCCTGCGGCAGATGGCCTCTGGTCATGAAGGCCCGAATAAAGCAGACGTTTCCAGACCAGCGGCCAGAACGGCTTCCAGACAACGCACCGCTGGACTACGCACCCAATGAAGAACAAGGCGTCGTCTATCTCTTCTCACGCTGCGAATAGTCACATGGAACTGTCATTGCGGACCCGCGAGCAAGAAGTTGGCTGCCGCGCTTTCTCTCGAACCGGACGTGCTGGTGTTACCTGAATTCCCAAAACCAGAACTACTCCTTCCGGGGCGGATGGCGTGGACCGGCGCAACGGGTGGCAGCAACCGCAGGGGTATCCTGGTGTACGCCGACCATGCTTTCACCGGCGACGCCCAAGGGGGAGAAAGAAAGCCAACCTTCCAGCACATGGGAAGCAGGCATGGGACCTACCACATCGATTATTGCTTCATTCCCAAGCAGTGGGCGAGTCGGTTAATAAGCGTGGATGTGGGGTCGGTAAAAGGGTGGCGACGACTCAGCGACCATGCGCCACTCGTTGTGGATGTTAGTCTCAGCTAACCGCAAAGAATCCCATGCGAGGCAACATCTTTGTCTTTTTGGATGCCGACGGGGTCGAGGAGAAGATGATGTGCGAAGGTTGCGGCGAAGAACTTTAGGCGTTGAGGCGGCAAGCCCCGCATCAAGATAGCGGCGGAGTCGCCTTCAACAATGAGCGCAATTCTGCGCCCAGTGTTCTGGTGCTCAGAGCTGGCGGCGCTTGTTTGCCCATCCGTGGTCTTCCGCGAGGGCGGATGCCCGGCCTGGACGGCAGTTTGCCATTTGACCAGGCTTTGACTTTTTGATGCTCAAAAAGCTGGAACCCATGATTCAACTGAACTCACAGGAGATAACAGAGAGGGGTTGACCCAGGTACCTAACCCGTGCGTAGTATAACGCCCCGGCTGGTCTGGTGACGGTTCAGTCGGATTTTGCTGTTGGGGACTCCGCTGCCGTCCTCAAACCCCGCCGCCAGAGGCATGGCCTCTGGACTCCATTATCCGCTCGCGCTGGCCTTAACGCTCCGCGCCCTTTCCGCAGGGCGGAAAGGAAAGTGCTGGCGAGCAGGTCGCGAAAATGGCTCGCAAAGGCGCGGCTGTTCTGGTATCGTATGGCCATGAGTAAGGTTCTGGAAATTGAATCAGCCTTGCGCCAACTGCCCGCCCAGGACCAGTGGGAGGTTGCCCGCTGGCTTCTGGATGCGTTGGAAGAAAGAACCGGCACCGCAGCCAAGGGGGAGAATGGCGGCAGCGTTCCCGCATTGCCGGACTATGCCGCCCGCCGCCGCCAAATCTTTGGTGACAAGGTTTTGCCCAACATGGTGCTGGTGTCCCGCTCCGAAGAACGCTGGTGAAGACCTACGCCGACACCAGCCTGTTGTTCTCGCTCTACTCGACGGACGCCAATTCGCCGAAAGCCGACGCTTGGCGCACGGCCAACCCGGACCCGTTGCCCTTGACCGCGTTTCACCGCCTCGAATTGCGGAACGCGCTGAACCTTGCCGTGTTTCAGAAACGGCTGACGCCGGTTGAAGTTCAATCCGCCTGGCAGGAAGTGGAGAACGACATTGCTGCCGGGTTGCTGATTTCCAGCGGCGGCTTGTGGCACCGTGTTTTCGGTGAAGCGGAATCCATCGCCGCGAACCACACGTCAGCCATCGGTTGCCGGACGCTGGACGTTTTGCACGTCGCCGCCGCCAAGCTGGTTGGCGTGACCGAGTTTTGCACGTTCGACACGCGCCAGGGCGACTTGGTGAGAAAAATCGGAATGACCGCCGTTACCCCGTAGGGGAATGCCGCCCGTCGCGGCTGGCGACTATTCGGCCGGGTTCTGTTTGGGGGAAAAGGAGACGATCAACCCGTTCAAAAAGCTCCTCCATTTCAGGGAATTTTGCAGGGGTGTGCTTTTGCAAAAAACCTACTGCCAGTGAAGAAGGGAGTGCGCATCTTGGATTTTTCGGAGCGAGGACAGGGGCGCAAGACAGAATTGGTCGAAGCCTGCGATTTCATGGGAATCAAATCTAAAAACAGCAGTTGGAACCACGGATTACGCGATTCTGGGCACCAAGTAATTTCGGTCGGTTCTTTGGTTCTGGGGGCGGCGGATTCAGTTCCTTCGCCTCTTTTGATTTTATGGATACGCCGGCTTTTCCATCCCCCCATCCCCCATCGACCTGAAAACTACCCGGCTCATTTGACATTCTGCAAACTTGGGCGAGGTTGAGTTGGCTGACATGGACGCAGGTAGTTGACGGAAGTTGGTTGCAGATGTTCATGTCAGCCATTTTTGTTATTCCTCACCGCACACCCCGAACATTCCTGCCCCAAAATGATCTCCTGGTGACCATCGCTTTGGCCAGACGGATCCGAATGCCCTGAGGCGGAATATTGGCTGAAACTGGGTGAAGTAGATCAGGCGTTGAAAGAATAAGAATTGGAAACTCTGCCGTCGAGGTTTTGGAATCATCGCTGGGCACTCAATCTGCCACAGCCTGTGGCAGAAATTCCGTGGGGACACAATGTGTTGCTGTTGGAAAAAGTCGCAACCCGATTCTCCGGCTCTGGTATGCTCACAAAGTCATCGAACATGTCAAGTTCCTGGACGGAAAATGGGAGCTGCGTGGGGGTTCAAAAGAGGATCGGTTGGCTGCGCATCAATGGATATCGCTGTTTTGGCATGAGGCGGTGGTGGGGGAGGATTCTGGACGGCGAGGTTGAGATTGTGGTGGACGTGGATTGCCAGGAAACTAAAGTCGAAGCAGGTATGGCCAAACAAAAGCCAGGAGTCAGAGCAAGAGCCGAAACCGAATTTCAGGATGATGAAAGAAGAACTTTTGGACATCGAAGCAATCTTGAGTGAGGTGGCTGCGTGTTTAACCGTCACGCATCTGGACATCGAAAAAGCGAAGTCCAAGCTTGAAGAGGCCCGTGAACAGCTTCTGAATCTGGCTGAAGATATGGAAGATTCACAGCGCAACTGAATTATTATGGCGAAGCTGAAGATCGTTTCGGGATGTCAAATCATATTCTTGAACAGGAACCAGTCTGGACATGGAGATCATAACGGAAACATTGATTGATACCGGGAAGTTGGTGCCGTTTCTGGCCGCGATTTACTTTGTGGTCGGATTTCTGGAATACCGGTACGGAGATCGCATCAGCCATGTCCTCCGAGACTTGGGGACGCTTGGCCCCGTGATGGGAGCATTGCTGGGCTGCATTCCGCAGTGCGGTTTTTCGGTGGTGGCTTCTGCGCTCTATGTGAAGCGCGTCATATCGGTTGGCACCCTCCTGGCTGTTTTCCTGTCCACCTCAGACGAGGCTGTCCCGGTCCTGTTGTCCATGCCAGACAAGGCGAAGGTGGTCGGAGTGCTCATCGCCATCAAAGTAGTGATTGCGATCGCCGCAGGGGTGGGGGTTGATTATGTCATACGAGTCTGCCGGGCGTCCAAACCAAAGGAAGCAACCGCCGATGTTTCCGGTGTTGTTGTGGTCAAAGAGCACGCTGGATGCTGTGATCATGGGCTTGACGGGCGGCCATCAAAGGTGCAGGCACTCCTTCTTCATCCGCTCCGGCACATCGCGAAAATCTTCGGATTCCTGCTGCTGCTGACACTCGTTCTGAACTTCCTTGTGGAGCGGATAGGGCCAGACAAAATCGGTGCCGTTCTCTTGCAGGGAAGCATATTCCAACCGGTTCTGGCGTCGCTGATCGGGCTGGTTCCCAACTGTTTTGCGTCAGTCCTTTTGGCGGAGCTTTATGCCAAGGGATCGATCAGCTTTGGTGCGCTGGTTGCGGGTCTTTGCGCAGGAGGAGGGATCGGCATTCTTGTCCTTATCAAGGAGAACAAGGATTTTAAAGACACGGTGTTCCTCATCGGGCTGCTGCTGACGGTCAGCATCGTGTCCGGCATTGTAATAGACCTTACTGGGATATTTTGAAAAGTCGAATGCTCAGATCCCTAGCCCCAGAAGATTGACTATGGGCATACAGCATACAACGAGAACCGGAAAGACCTATTATCTGCACGGTGGCAGAGGAAAAAGTGGCAAGCCGAATTACTTTTTCTCCACAGATCCGAATGGCCCGCCAGAGGAAAGCTGGGCGGAGATCAACGCCTACTGCCGGACGAAGGCCGACAGCCAGCCGGACATCGAAACCATAAGGCTGGCAGTGGAGAACGACCGCGCTTAGACTTCACCAATATGATCAGCGAGAATGAACTGCTAGCCCTGATGTCCGACGTGGAATCCGACCGGGTTGAGCGGACCATCTCGACTAACGACACGACCAAGTTCCGCGAGGCAATTTGTGCGTTCTCGAACGATTTCCCCAACCACCGCCAGCCGGGTTATTTGCTGATCGGCGTGGCCGACAAGACCGGCAAAGCGTCTGGTTTGAAAGCCGACGATGCCATGCTGCGCAATCTGGCGGGCCTGCGCCAGGACGGCGAGATATTGCCACAGGGGGCTATGACGGTGGGGCGAATCGCGCTGTCGGATGGCTCCGGCGATGTGGTCGTCGTGGAGGTCCATCCTTCCGACCTGCCACCGGTGCGTTACAAGGGCCGGATTCACATTTGCATAGGACCGCGCCGGGCGACGGCCAATGAGACCGAGGAGCGGATTCTCTCGGAGCGTCGCGTAGCGATGGCGCACACCTTTGACGCACGCCCGTGTCGGGAGGCGCGGCTCGAAGACCTGGAGGTGGACCTGTTCCTGAATGTTTACCGCAAAGCCGCTGTGGCGCAGGAAATTATCCAGGCGAACAATCGCAGCATCGAGGAACAACTCGCCGCCCTGCGGTTCTATGATCTCGGTCGCGACTGCCCGACGCACGCCGGGTTGCTTGCGTTTGGCAAGCGCCCGCGCCATTTCCTGCCCGGTGCTTATGTGCAATACCTTAAGCTGGGCGGCGACACCCTGACCGCCACCGTGCAGGTCTCGCGCGAATTCAGCGGCAACCTCCTCGGCCTGGTCCAGAGCCTGGATTCCCTGATCGATGGCATCCTCGAAGCCCGCCCCGTGCGCGTCACCAACTTGCGGGACGAAACCGTCTGGGATTTTCCGCGCTCCGCCGTGCGGGAATTCCTGCTCAACGCCATCTCCCACCGCAACTACGAGTCCAATGCCCCTGTCCGCTTTCAT
>JBAXTC010000031.1:0-21937 GCA_037130375.1 Verrucomicrobiota bacterium
TCCTCATCCCGGAGGGATGGCCGACAATAGCCCAACGTTTAAACGTTGGGCTATTGTCGCATGTCCCTACGGGACAAAGGCGTGGACCGGTTTCTCGGGCCTTCTCTGGGATCAAATCCTAGTGACATTGGACGTGAGGTGTCCAATGCCACCAGGAACAGACAGGGCAGTGTTGATTTCTGCGCAAGACGCCCTGACACTGTGGAGCAATGAGCAAAGCCGACGCAGGTCCGGAAATTGATTTCGTGCAAGCGGCCCGGGATGCCGAAAGTGTCCTTGCCCAGGGCACGTCCGAAAGACGGCTGGGCAGTCTCGCCCGGCTCGACATCTCACGTGAGGCGGTCCGGGCGCTGCCGCTGGATTTTGTCAAACGTTACCGGGTGCTGCCTATGGCGGTGCATAACGGCACCATTGACATTGCCACCGCCGAATTGGGGAACCAGCGGGTCATCGATGACATTCGATTGCTGAGCGGGCTGGAGGTCCAGGAGTTTGAAGCGCCGGCCGCCGAAATCCTCGAGAAGATGGCCGAGTGCTACCAGATCACCGTGGAGAAGATGATCGAGAATCTCGACCCGGAGCATGGTGTCAGCACCGAGGGCCGGACACTGCATGACATCGAGGTGATGGCCAACGAGCCATCGGTCATTAACCTGGTCAACGTCATCATTTCGACCGCCTTGCGAGAGCGAGCGAGCGATATTCACCTGGTTCCATTCGAGCAGACGGTTCAGTTGCGGTACCGGGTTGACGGCCTGTTGCAGGAAAAGCCGCCGCCGCCCAAACAGCTTCACGCCGCGCTGGTCTCGCGCATCAAGATCATGGCGGATATGAACATCGCTGAGCGCTACATGCCGCAGGATGGCCACATCCAAATCAACCACCGGGGCGCGCGGGTCGATATTCGCGTCGGCACACTGCCAACAATCTACGGGGAAGGCATGGTGCTGCGGTTGCTTGAGAAGACCTCGAAGTTGCTGACGGCGCAGGAGTTGGGGCTCGATCCCGACCGCTCAGCCTTGCTTTCGCGGCTGGTGGAAAAGCCGCATGGGCTGTTTCTCACCACTGGCCCCACTGGCAGCGGCAAAACCACCACGCTCTACTCCATCCTCCAAGGCATTTACACGCCCGAGAAAAAGATTGTTACGATCGAGGACCCGGTTGAATACGAGCTTCCCGGCGTGGCGCAAATACCGGTGCGGCCCAGCCGGAATTTCTCTTTTGCCAACGGATTACGTTCCATTCTTCGCCAGGACCCCGATGTGGAGATGGTGGGTGAGATCCGCGACTCCGAGACAGCCGAGATCGCCATTCGGGCGGCGCTGACGGGCCACCAGGTTTTCAGCACGCTGCACACCAACGATTCAACGGGCGCCGTGACGCGGCTGCTGGATATGGGAGTCGAGGCTTACCTGATTTCCTCGTCGCTGGAAGGCGTGCTGGCACAAAGGCTGGTTCGGAGAATATGCAACCAATGCCGGGCCGAGTCCCAGGTATCCCCCGCGCTTCGCGCCCGGCTGGAAACGTTGGGAGCGCACCAGGTTGAAGGGGTGTTTTACCGCGGAGTGGGTTGCGAAGAATGCCGTGGCACTGGTTACCGGGGTCGAATTGGCATTTTCGAGCTGCTGCCGATTGATTCCGAATTCAGGGAGTTGATTCTTCAGAAGCGCTCGAACGCCAAGCTGAAAGCCGCGGCCCAGCGAACGATGATCACCATGCACCAGGACGCTTTGCAGAAGGCGGCTGCCGGGGTGACTTCCCTGGAAGAAATCCTCCGGGTATCTTCGGGCGACCTGCTGGAATGAATACGTTCCGCTACCAGGCGATCGAAGCCGGCGGCACTCCGGTCGAGGGCGTGATCGAGGCTGAGGATCGCAAGACGGCCCTTCAACTGCTGGGCAAGCGCGGCCTCTACCCTTCGAGTCTGGAAGTTTCATCCCTCATGGGTTCGGCGTTGGCTTCCGCCTCGGGAGACAGCCTGGCTCCGGCGGCGGAGAGGCATTGGGGCAGTCGCATCAAGCAAAAGGACATCACCGCCTTCACCCGGGAAATGAGCGCCCTCCTGGGCGCGGCCATCCCCATCCCGCAGGCCCTGGATGGCCTTGGTGAGCAAGAGGAGAATCCGGCCTTGAAGGAAGTGGTGCTGAAGATCGCCGACGCCGTCCGAAAGGGCGCCTCCTTCTCCGCTGCGCTGGACGAACATCCCCGGCTGTTCAGCAAGCTTTACGTCAGCATGGTGCGGGTGGGCGAAGAGGCGGGCGCGCTGCAAAAGGTCGTGGCGGACCTGGCCGACTTGCTCGAGCATGAAGATGAGGTGCGGAGCGAGGTGGTGGCAGCGGTGTCGTATCCGGTTTTCGTGCTCGGCTTTGGCATTTTCACCGTGACGATTCTGCTGACAGTGGTGCTGCCCAAGATAATGGGGATGCTTAAGGACATGCTTCCGGTTCTTCCCCTTCCGACCTTGATCCTCCTGAAAATCAGCAGTGTGCTGCATCACTACTGGCTCTGGCTTCTCGTTGGGGCAGGCGGAGCCACCGCTGGTTTATGGAAGTATTTTCACACCCCTCGAGGCGCGGAGTTTTTGGACCGGACGAAATTGCGGTTGCCCGTGGTAGGGGGGGTCTTTCGTGCTGCGGCGTTGAGCCGTTTTGCCCGGACGCTCGGCACGTTGGTCAGAAGCGGCGTGTCATTGCTGCCGTCGCTCAAGATTGTCGAAAACACCATTGGCAATCGCATTTTGGCTCAGCAGATCGCCCGGGTGGCGGAGGAAACACGCGGTGGCGATTCTCTCGCGACGCCGCTGCGCAAGCTGGGGATTTTTCCGAGAACCGTCGTGCAAATGATCGATGTGGGTGAAGAGACCGGGCGGCTCGATGAAATGCTGTTAAAGGTTGCGGAGATCGAAGAGCGCCAGATGCGCGCGCGGACAAAAACATTGATTTCGCTGCTGGCACCCATTCTGATCCTGGTGGTTGGGGCTTTGGTGGGGTTCATGGTGATTGCTTTATTGCTGCCGATCTTCAAGATGAGCCGGGCGGTGCATTGAAGGCTTAATAAGTTACATTAGTTCCATGAGATACGTGAGTCACATCGGCAAGAAACCACGGGGCCGGCAGGAGTTGATGAAGCTGCGAAGGGTTTCGCGGAGAAAATGAAGGATTGTGATATGAAAAAGCATTCGTTTCAAGAGCGGTCGGCGGGATTCACCCTGATCGAAATGATGGTGGTGGTTGTCGTGATCGGGGTTCTCGCCGCCACCATCATCCCCCAGTTCATGGGGACGACCCACGATGCCAAAGTCAGCGCGTCCAAGAGTCACGTGGCCGAACTGGAGTCGGCTCTCGAGCGGTTTAATGTCCACATGGACCGTTATCCGAGCATGGAAGAGGGTTTGAAGGTTCTCTTGGAACAGCCAATGGGTGAAGACAAGAAATGGCGCGGCCCTTACATCAAGCAGCTTCGCCCGGACCCCTGGGGCAACCCTTACCAGTACCGTTATCCCGGCATCCACCACCCTTCAAGCTTCGACCTTTGGTCGCGAGGGGCTGATGGCGCCGACGGTGGCGAGGGAGAAGGGGCCGACATCGGGAATTGGTAATTATGGAGGAATTGCCTTCCAAGCGGGACAGAAGGAGGGGTTTTACGCTGATCGAGCTGATGGTGGTTATCGTGCTCATCGGCATCATGACGGCCATGATCATCCCAGAAATGAAGGGCACTTATGAAGACGCCCTGTTGCGCTCTACGAGTCGGGAGTTGATCAATGTATTCAATGCGGCCTACAGCCATGCCGTCAGCGTTAATCAGGTTCTTCGTGTTCGACTCGACCGAAAGAGCGGGCGCTACTCGATTGAAAAGCGCGTTCGAGAAGCCGGGCGCGAAAGCAACTTCGTCCCGACGCACGATGTTTCGGGAGGCGAAGGAGAGCTGGATACCCGGATTTCAATCGAGATTCGCAAATCCGGCGACGGTTCTGCCAATGCTTCTGGCGAAGGATCGGCCCAGGTTCGCGAAGATAATTCACGAGTCCAGGAGCGTGATGAAGGCATCACCTTTTACCCGGATGGCACTGCCGAGGCCGGGGAGATTGTGCTTCGGGACCGGGATGGTTTCCGGATCGCCCTGCGGATCAACCCGGTCACCGCTCGCGTCCACATCGTCGAACTGGCCCGCGAATGACTTTCACCCCAAAGAATGCGGCCTGGACGACTCGCGCAAACAGCGCAGATTTGCAAATCTGCGCTACGCCAGCAATGCGCAGCCGCCGTCCGTCCCGCCGATCAGTTAGTACAGGTCGAGAGCGCGGATTTTCGCTCGTGGAAGTTATGTGCGCGATCTTGATTCTGGGCGTAGCCCTGGCCGGCCTCACGCAAGGAGTGACAACCGCTCTGATTTCGAGCAAGGAATCCGAGCTGCAAACGACCGCGGCGCTTCTTGCGGCAGGTCGAATCGAGACGCTGCGCGCCGGGAGCGATTTCAGCGACGGAAATAGCGAGGGAGAATGTGGCGAGGGGCTCACTCTTTACCGCTGGAGACAGTCCATCAGCAGCGCCCGTATCGACGGTTTGCACGAAGTCGAGGTTGTCGTGGAGAATGCCAAGTCCGGCAAATCCATTTACGAACTGCGCACGATGCTCTTCGAGCCCCCCGATGACTCCACTGGCGGCCCGGCCAGGCAAAAGAGCGGCACATTCCAAAAGCGGGGGGGCAGGCAATGACCGACCTTTTTCGTCATCCTAATCTTCATCCACTGCTGCATCGTCCTCGGTCTTCCGCCTTTACCCTCATCGAAGTTATGATCAGCTCCGCCCTAATGGCGTTGATTGTCGTGAGCGCGTACCTATGCCTGCGCGCTGCCGTGTCCAGTCAAAGGCTGATCGAGCCGCGCGCCACCGTCCTCCAAAATGCCCGCGTCGCCATGTCCCTGATGACGGCTGACCTGCGCTGCGCCTGCGCGCTCTCAAAAGAGTCGCCATTTTTGGGCCTGCACCGCATGTTGGGCGAAACCGAGGCCGACAATCTGGATTTCGGCACACACAATTTCACCCCGCGCCATACCCGGGAAGGCGATTTTTGCCAGGTCAGCTTCTACCTCGATCAGGATGAGGAGACGGGCCAGTTCGTCCTGTGGCGCCGCCGGAATCCGACGATTGCTCTCGATGCGCTCTCGGGCGGCAGCCGCGAGGAAATCGCCCGGGGACTCGTCGGTCTGAGATTCGATTACTACGATGGGGTTGATTGGCACGAGACCTGGGGCGAGGTGGATCGGCCAGGCAAAACGGAGAGTTCGAGGCGCCTGCGGAGCAATCTTTCCGGGATGCCCGAAGCGGTGCGTATTACCCTGTGGTTTGATCCCAACCCGCGCGCCAAAGCGGCGGAGTCGCCCGAGAAAACCACCGTCGAGCCGCCGCTGGTATTCCAGACCGTCGCCCGCCTGAACCTGGCTGCCCATTCGCAGCCCGGGTCGGCGAGCGGTTCGGACCCCGGCAGTCAAACTTCGCCATCGGCGGCAAACGAAGGGAGGAATTGAGGTGACAAGTTTGCGAGGTTCCGTGCTCGTCGGTTTGCTTTGGTGTCTGGCGCTGTTATCGGTCGTCGTAATCGGCGTGCTTCACACCGCCCGCATGGACTTGCTGGTGGTCAAGAATTATGGTGATCGGATTCAGGCCCATTACCTCGCGCTGGCGGGCGTCGAGAAAGCCAAGGCGCTGCTCTACCATGATGCCCGGGAGCGCACTCGCAGCGGCCGACATCATAGCGGAGAGCTTTACGATGCGCCGGAGCAGTTCCGTGATGTTGCTTTCGGAAGAGGCCAGTTTCGGGTGTTTCGCCGCGGCAGCCAGGATGAAGGCGGTGGAGTTGTCTGGGGGGTCAGTGACGAAGAAAGCCGGCTCAACGTCAACGTGGCGTCGGCCGAGCAACTCGGGAAGCTCGACGGGATGACTCCCGACGTGGTTGCCGCCATCGTGGATTGGCGGGACGAAGATAACCAGGTGACACCGGGCGGGGCAGAAGGAGACTATTATGCTTCCTTGCTGCCACCTTACCAGCCACGAAATGGTCCGATTGAGACGATCCGCGAACTCCTCATGGTCCGCGGAGTTTCTCCTCAACTCTTGCGCGGAGAAGACGGCCATCTCAACGGTCTCATCGAGCCTGCGGCAGACGGCGGGGGCGATAATCAGTCCGCGATTGTGGATACCGGCTGGTCCGGTTTCCTGACGGTCGATTCCTCAGTGAGGGATGTTAGCGCGACCGGTGGAGAACGGGTGAACATACAAACGGCTGACGAACGTTCCCTTGCCGCCGCCCGGGGCATCACCTCGGACATCGCTCGCGCCATCGTCGCCTACCGCGGCCAACACCGTCTCGAAAGCATCGCCGATCTCCTCGATGTCACGGCGGTTCAGAACCAGAATCAGCTCGGCGGAAGATTCGGAGGGAATCCAACTGGCCAGAACCAGGCTGCCCCACCCGCAAATCCTCAATCGCCGAATACGTCTTCCTCCAGCCCCACCGGGCCCAAGGTGGTGAACGAGAATCTGCTCATGGAGATTGCCGACGAGCTGACGGTCCAGTCCGGCGGGGATTTAGCCGGCGCGATCAATATCAACACGGCCAGCCTCGATGTATTGGCCTGCCTCCCGGGCGTTAGCCGCGAGCTGGCGCAGGCAATTATTTCGTTTCGGAAGTCCGGCGGGTTCTTTCCCAATATCGGTTGGCTCTTGAAAGTGCCGGGCCTGTCGCGGGACATCTTTAAGCAAGTGGCTCCGCTGGTCAGCGCCCGTTCCGAGACCTTCCGCATTTTTGGCGAGGGGAAAATAAACTCATCTGGCGCGCGGCAGCGCATCCAGGAAATTGTCCATATCGGCCTGCATGACGTCACCACCCTTTCCTACCGCGAGGACGACCTGTGAGCGAGCTTCATTTCATGCAGTCACCGTCCGTTTACCTCGAGATAGGTCAGAGTTCGCTCAAAGCCCTCGATGGCGAGGCCGGCTTGGAGCTGGCGCTGGAGCGACTGCCCAACGGGCGGCTTACCGATGCCTGCAAAGAGACAGTGACCCTCAGTCTGCAAAGCTTTCTGAAGAAAGATGTCTGGCGGCCGCGCGCCCGCGCCCTTTGCGCCATCGGTGCGCGCGGTGTTTCGTTGCGCCGGCTCATGCTGCCTTCCTCGACGAAGGACAACCTGCGGCGACTTCTGCTGCTCCAGATTGAAACCGAATTTCCGCTGCCGCCGGATGCCTTGGCCTGGGGCTATCGCCGACTGGGTAACGCCGACCTTCCGGCCGGCCAACCTCTCCACCAATCCGCTAATTCCGCCGCCAACAACGGTTTCCTCGTCGCCGCCGTAAAGAGGGAAGTGGTCGAGGAGTATTCCGAAATCCTTTCCAATTGCGGAGTCATTCCGGTCTTTACTCTGGCGGGTTTGGCGCGCGCCTCGCTGTGGCCGCAGCCGCCGCGGGCCTGCGCCATCCTGGACATTGGACGCAATTACTCGGAGCTAATGACATTCGATAATGGTGTCCCGACTGCTGTCCGCATTCTTCCCTGGGGCGGTGAGAGCATCACCCGGGCGATTGAAAAAGGGCTGAGTATCGCTCGCGACGAGGCCGAGCAATTAAAGATCGGGCTGGCGCGCGGGCCGGCTTCGGACGCCGGGCGCGATCAGAAGAGCCAGGCTGCTGTCGAGGCGGCCCTGAATTCCCTTGCCGGCGCTATCAAGGGCCAGTGGCCCGGGCGGTGAATTTTCCTGAGCGGAAAGAGCACCCGCCTCAAGGATATGTCGGTCCTGTTGGCCAGGTGCCTGGGCAATGGGGTGCAATGCGAGTCCATCGAGCCGGCGGCTGGCGAAGGGCGTTCCGCGGCCATCCTTGGCCTCAAGACGGCTGCCCAAAGCGGCCGCGAGTGTCCGCCATTGGTTCTCGAGTTAAAGCCAGCCGACGGCGCTGCCAGCATGGCGCGGCAAGCGCCCTGGAAGTGGGCTGGTGTCGCAGTGTTGCTCACCGCAGGTTTGCTGGCACTTCCTTATGCGGAAGCTTTGTTGCTCAAGTCGCGGCTTTCAAGGAAGCTGGCAGCCATCCAGGTTGACAAAGCCAGACTGTCCACCATCGACCGTGAGCTGGACTTTCTTCGACATCTGAAGCAGAGCCAGCCGCCCTATTTGGACGCGCTCTTCCTCCTCGCCAAGGCCGCCCCCCAGGGCTCGCGCTTTGACTCCCTTTCCATGAATCGTCGCGGAGACCTCTCTTTGCGCGGGTCGATGAGAGATTCCCAGCAAGTGGCCGGTTTTCGATCGAAGCTCATCGAGTCCGGCTTCTTCTCGAACGTCGCTGTCGAGGAACAAACACCCACACCCGACCGCCAAAAGGTTGTCGTGCGGATCAGCGCCCAATGGAAACCCTTCAGTGCCCGCGAGTCGCTCGCTATCGGCCCGACCGCCGAAGAAATCGCCAAAGCAAAAATCCGCCCTAAAGACACCCCCGCCGGCCCGTTCCCGGGAATGAGCCCGGGGTTTCCGGGTGCCGCTGCCATGCCGGGCGGCCCATCCCCCGCTGGCCCGGGGAGGCGGATTGCTTCGCCAGCCGCGTCAAAGATGCCGCTTCCGCCCGGGACATGAAGGAATAATCTCATGCGCACGCTCACTCATCGCGAGAAACGCACCCTTCGCTTCGGCGCGGTTGCGGTTGGAATCTACCTTCTGAGTTTCGGCGGCCTGCAAGTCTGGAAGTTTTTCGGCCAGAGACGCTCGGACTACCGGCAACTGGTTCGCCAGGCTGAAGACCTCAAGCGGGAGGTCCGGCTCTACGAAGACAGGATTCTCCTCGTAAAAAAGCTGATGGAGGGATTCCACATGGATCCGGCCAGGCTCTCCCGCGTATCGGTCGTGGCGGATGCCAGCGCCGCGATTCAGAAGGCCGCGATGGGTGGCGGGGTCCAGCTCGGGCCGGTCCGCGAATCCCCAGGCCGCCCATCGAGCAAAGAGTTGGCTTCCATGCAACTCGAAGGCACCGGTCCAGTCCCCGCCGTGATGGGTCTGCTGAGCCGTCTCGAGAGCGTCGGTTTTCCGCTCATCATCGACTCGGTTCAATTGACCCCGGACCCGAGGCCTGGACAGCTTAAAATCAACCTTACCATCTTGATATTGGATTTCGAGCAATGGAAAAAGGAGGAGCCACCCCATGCTTGATCGATTGGAGCCGGCCTTGAAAATCATCTGCGCGGTTTTGGCCGCCCTGCTGCTCTATCAATTGGCCCGGCTCGCCGTCCACCGGAATCCGTTGGCGCGTCTGACCATCCCGGCGCTGCCCGTCCTGGCTGCCGACACCAACGCGCCGCCTGGCGGCAATGCCACGAACACTCTCGCAGCCCGCACCCCGGCCGAGCCAGCGACAAACAGCCTCCATTCCAACCCTCGAACCGCCAGCAAAGGCACCAATGTTGCCCCGAGCCAACCGTCTGCCAGCGGCGGGACGAACCTGGCAGCCGACAAAGCACTCGGACAGAAGCAGACGAATTCTGCCGCGTTGGTGGCCTCAGGAAAGCGAGAGACCAAGGCCGGCCCACCACCAGGAATGGCGATGAATGCCATGAACCCGTTTGGAGGTCAGGCGGCGATGAAACCGGCTGACCTCGCTCCGGCGGTCCTGGCGCGCGTCGATAAGATCACCGACAGCGAGATTCTCGGGCCGATCATCCGTCCTCTCCCGATGGCCCTCCTGGGCATCGCGGGCAACGTCGCGTTCCTGCGCGCGACCAACGGCCAAACCGGCCTCGTTAAAGAAGGCGACGAACTCTCGGGCATCAAACTGCTCCGCATCGGCACCAACCGGGTGCTGGTCGAGCAAGACGGTGAGAAGAAAGAACTCACCATCTTTTCAGGTTACGGAAGCGAATCTCTCCTGCCTAAACCAAAGGAACATTCCCCATGAAATCAATCGTCAGCTTACTTGGCGCGCTCGTCTGCCTGTTATCGACGGCCGCCGCCGCTCAAGACACATTGACAAATCTCCAGGAAAAGGCATCGTCGGAAACGGCCCTCACCAACTCCCCGACGCTGACCAACGCCCCTTCAAAAGAGACCAAACCCGAGGCGGCTGCCGAAACGTCTTCTCCTGCGGCTCGAGATAATAACTCTGCCCAGACCAACAAGGACAACCAGCCCAAGACTGACAAAACCCCTATCTCTGACGAAATCCAGGTGAGTTTTCAGGGAGCAAACATCGACATGATCGTGCAGTGGCTGGCGCAAACCACCGGGAAGAGCGTCGTCAAGCATCCGCAGGCTCAATGCCAACTGACCATCATGAGTTCCAAGAAGGTCAGCACCCGGGAGGCCATCAACCTGGTCTATCGCGCCCTTGCGTTGGAGGGATTCACTGCCATTGAATCCGGCAATTCCATCCTTATCGTGCCGGAGGGCAAGGAGCCGAAAATGAGCCCCGAGCTGCTCGACCCCTCGCGCAAGGACATCCCCGAAGGCCGGCAGCGCCTTGACAAAATCTTCTCCCTGGCCCATATTCAGGCTGCCGAGCTTCGCGAGAAAGTTCGCGGCGTCCTCTCGGACAAGGGGACCATCGACACTGACGACCGCGCCAACCAGCTTGTCGTCACCGACTTCAACGACAACTTACGGTTGCTCGCCGAGTTGATTCATGAGTTCGACATTCCCGCTTCCGGCCTGATTCTCGAGATATATCCTTTGAAAAACGCCGAAGCCGATGATCTGGGCAGCCTCCTGACCCTCATCCTCAACGCGCAATCCAGCGCCCCAGGATCGCCGACGAAATCCTCCCGATCTTCCGGCGGCGGACCATCCCCTGCCGGTCCTGGCTCGATGCCCGGCAGCAGCCCGCCCTCGGGAGGCGGCAGTTCTTCCGGCGGCGACAGCCCTCCGTCCTCGGGCGGCGGCTCGCAATCCGTCAATCAGCCAGTTCGCATCTGGCCCGACAAGACCGCCAACCGGCTCGTCATATCAGCCCCCAAATCAAGGGTGTCCGAAGTCCTCCGCCTCATTGACATCCTGGACACCGCCAAACCCCAGGATGTGGCTCTGCGCATCATTCCGTTGAAAAATGTCAATGCCTTGGACCTCGTGAAGGAGATCGGTCCATTATACCAGAAGCTGGGCAGCCGATCTCCCAGAGAGATGGTCGAGGTCGCCGCCAATGACCGTTCCAACTCGTTGATCATCCTTTCCAGTGAAGCCAATTTCAAGGCCATCGAGAAGCTGATCACCGGTCTGGACACCGAAGACGCCATGGAGAAAATCACCCGGACCTTCCCGCTCAAGAACGCCGACGCCCAGGACGTCGCCAAACAATTGCAGGACCTCAACAAGGACCAGGATGCCTCGTCCAGGTACCCTTACTTCTTCTTCTCCTCTTCCTCCGCCTCCAAAGGCTCCAGGAAAATGAGCGTCGTTGCCGACCGCCGCCGCAATTCTCTGATCGTCCAGGCTCCGCCGGCGCAAATGGACTCGATTGAAAAGATGATTCAGGAACTCGACGAACCGGTCAAAGACGACAGCCTTGCGCCCAGGATTTACTCGCTCAAATACGTCAGCGCCGTGGACATCGAAGATGTCCTGAACGAACTTTTCCTCAAGAAGACCCAGCAACGAAACTACTGGGATTACTACGACAACCAGGAATCGACGGCCGACCGCGATGTCGGCCGGCTCTACGGCAAGGTCCGCATCACCAGCGAGCCTTACGCCAATGCCATCATCATCACCTCCAACTCGAAGGAGAACCTCACGGTAGTGGAAACTGTTCTCAAGCAATTGGACCAACCTTCCGAAGCCGGCGAAAGCACCCTGCGGATCGGCCTCAGATTCGCCAAAGCGTTTACGGTCGCTAACAGCATCAATGTCCTCTTCGCCAAGAACGGTTCGCCCCCGCTGCGGCCGGTTAACCAGCAGCAGCAGCCCGCCATCCCCGCCAACCGCGCAGACACATTGCGCAACGGTTCCCAGGCCGGCTTCGAACTCGAACGCGCGACCAAAGAGGACGGCTACTTCCCCTGGCTGGGCGGGCAGCCCGATAACACCCGCACCGCCGACGGCCGCACGGCCACCCGGGCGGTCAGCGACCTCGTCGGCCGCGTGCGCGCCGTCGCCGACGAGCGGAGCAACGCCCTCCTCATCTCCGCCAACGTCCACTTCTTTCCCCAGGTTCTTAAGCTGATCGACGAGCTGGATGCCCCGACCGACCAGGTTCTGATCGAGGCCCGCCTCGTCGAGGTCGCCAGCGACTTCCTCGACAAGCTCGGTGTCCGCTGGTCGCCTGACGGCAGCAAAGTCTTCACAACGGACGACTATGACAACTCGGTCCTCGGCCATGCTACCGCCCGCTACATGCAGGGGTTTGGCGGCTTGTCTTCCGTCAATACCCCAAACGCAAGCGGGGTCGCCCAGACCCTTACCAGCCTTCGTTCTGGCATCCTTGACAGCACCGTGAATATGGACTTCCTGATCCAGTTTCTGCGCAAGACCACCGATGCCCGCGTCCTGGCCGAACCCCAAATCAACATCCGCGACAACGAGACCGGCCGGCTTTTCGTCGGGCAGCAGATTCCCATTCTGACCGCCAGTCAAAACAGCGGGTCCATCGGCCTGAGCCAGAACTTCGAGTATAAGGACGTTGGCGTTATTCTCGAAGTCACTCCGCATATCAACAACACGGGTGACGTCGAACTCAGAATCCACGCAGAATCCTCCGTCGTCGTGCCCGGGGTCACCGTGCTGAACGGCGCCGTCTTTGACACTCGGAACTTCCGCACTGACCTCACCGCCAGGAACGGTCAGACGCTAGTCCTGGGCGGGATCATCCAGAAACAAACCATCGATACCCTTCGCAAGACGCCGATACTCGGCGACATCCCGGGCCTGAAGTGGGTCTTCAACAAAAAGGATAAAACCAGCCACGAAGTCGAACTCATGGTCTTTCTGCGCCCCAAGGTGACCCACAACCCTGAAGATGCTCAAGAGTTGATGGACGAAATCTACGAGAAGGCACCGAATGTCAAGAAGTGGAAGGACGATCTCCATCCCAAGAAAGACGGCCAACCAACCCAGAACACACCCGACAAATAGCAGAACACTGAAGCTGAGGCATTGGTATCAGGTTGAAATTCGGGAGATGCCGTGTTCTGGAACTCGCCCTCGATACACACGATGCCGCAAGATTGCAGTGTCGCGACAAGATTGCAGTTGTCCCCATTCCCCGTGCGGGCTTTAATGCCGTCCCTATTATGAACCATTCGCGCGTTTTGACTCCTGGACCAGCCCTGATTGCTTTCGTCCTGTTTGTATCTTCATGCCTATGCGTGGCCTCGTCCCTGCCGCGAAGCCTGCAAACTGCATTCCATGCCGGGAAACTGGCGGAAATGGATGCCGCCATCGATCAGGCCATCGCGGATGGGAAATGTCCGGGCGGCGTTCTATGGCTCGAACATCGCGGCGCCGCGTATCATAAGGCCTACGGCCATCGCGCCCTCGTCCCGACAGTCGAGCCGATGACCGAAGACACCATTTTCGACGCCGCTTCGTTGACGAAGGTGGTCGCATGCGCGCCGGCCATCATGCTGCTGGTCGAGCGCGGCCAGGTGAAGCTGGATGAACTGGTCCAAACCTACATCCCGGAATTCAAGGGTGACGGCAAGGAAACCATTACCGTCCGCCAATTGATGCTCCACATATCGGGCCTGCGCGGGGACATCGAGACCAAGACCGACTGGCATGGCCAGCAAACGGCCATTCAAAAGGCCTGCGCCGAAAAGCTGGAGACCCGGCCCGGCACAGCCTTTCGCTACAGCGACATTAACTTCTTCCTCCTTGGCGAAATCGTCCAGCGCGTCACTCATACCCCGCTCGAGGTATTTGTCGCGCGGGAGATTTATCGACCACTGAAAATGGCGGACACCGGCTACCTGCCGCCCAAGTCCAAAGTCAAACGCATCGCGCCCACCGAGGTGGTGAATGGCAAACCTTATCGCGGCGTCGTGCATGACCCGACCTCGCGGCAGATGGGCGGCGTCGCCGGTCACGCCGGGCTCTTCTTTACCGCGTCAGACCTCGCCCGCTATGCCCGAATGCTTCTTAACCAGGGCTCGCTCAACGGGGTCCGCATCTTCAAACCGGAAACCGTCCAGCTCATGACCAGCATCCAAACTCCGGCCCCCATCCTGGCCCGTCGCGGCCTCGGGTGGGACATCGATTCGGGCTACAGCGGCCCACGCGGAAAAATCTTTCCGGTCGGCTCCTACGGCCACACCGGCTGGACTGGCACCTCGCTCTGGATCGATCCGGCTTCGCAGACCTTTGTCATTTTTCTATCCAACCGAAACCACCCGTCTGAGAGTGGCAACGTGGGCCCATTGCGCGCCCGGCTTGGCACCCTGGCCGCTGAATCGCCGCTTCCGGGCGCGCCGGAACCCTCCCAGGAACGGCCCGGGATCGAATCACCCAAAGGTGCAGAACAGGCTGCCAGCCTTGCCCCGGTGCCGTCTGTTGCGCCCGATGCCACCACCGGGCCTGAGAGATCGAGTGCCGGCCAGAAGCCACGGTTGGCGAGCACCCTCAACGGCATCGACGTGCTGGTCCGCCAGAAATTTGCCCCGCTCAGAGGATTGCGCATCGGCTTGATTACCAATCACACCGGGCACGACCGCGACCGCAATCCGACCATCGACCTGTTGAAAAATGCGCCCGGCGTCAAACTCAAAGCGCTCTTCAGTCCCGAGCACGGCATCCGCGGCGCCATCGACGAGCACGTCGGCGACACCGTCGATGACAAGACCGGCCTCCCAATTTACAGCCTGTACGGCAAGAGCACCAAACCGAAGCCGGAACAACTCAAAGACCTCGATGCCCTCGTGTTCGACATCCAGGACATCGGCTGCCGGTTCTACACCTACACGGCCACGATGGGCGCGACGTTGGAGGCTGCCGGCGAGAACGGCATCAAGTATTTTGTGCTCGACCGTGTCAACCCGCTCAACGGCGTCACCATCGATGGGCCGGTGCGGCTGGGCAAACCCAGCTTCGTCGCTTATCACGAGATCCCGCTGCGCTATGGAATGACGATTGGCGAGTTGGCCCGGATGTGCAATGCCGAGCGCAACTGCAAAACCGACCTCACGGTAATCCCGCTGGAAAACTGGCGTCGCACCGAATGGTTTGACGAGACCGGACTGCCCTGGACCAACCCGTCGCCCGCCATGCGCAATCTGACCGAGGCGATCCTCTATCCCGGCATCGGCTTGCTCGAGAGCGCGGTATCGGTTGGCCGCGGCACCGACACGCCCTTTGAAGTGATCGGCGCGCCCTACATCGAAGACACCCGGCTGGCCGATGAACTGAACCGGGCCGGCTTGCCCGGCGTGCGCTTTGTGCCAATCCGTTTCACACCCACCTCCAGCATCCACAAAGACAAGCCCTGCGGCGGCGTCTATATTCTCCTGACCGACCGCAACCGGTGCGACGTTGTGGACGTGGGCCTGCTAATGGCCGAGACGCTGTATCGGTTTTATCCCACGAACTTCAACCCCGGCAAAATAAGCCATCTCCTGCTCAGTCCGCCGACGCTCGAAGCCGTCAAGGCCGACAAATCGCTGAAGGCAATTCATGCCCTCTGGCAGAAGGACCTCAAAGAATTCAAGAAACGCCGCGCCCGGTATTTGCTCTATTGAACGGTTGAATCGCCAGCTTCGCCACCGCTGAGGGTGCGAGCGGCCGTTTGAACAAGCCTCTTTCCTAACGCAACCCTACCCGCTAACCTCGGCGGCCGATGAAAATGAATGACGCGGAAAACCGGGCTGCGCGCGCCAGGTGAGTGCAGCTTGGCGAGTATTTGCAACTGGCTACAAGCGCGCCCCGCTGCGCCCAACCGACGCGATCATCCTGGGGACACTGGCCTTGTTCACCTTGCTGACGGTGGTGTTCTGCGAGCGGATCACGGGGTGGGGCTTGTTGGCGTTGAAAAACCTCGCCGTAGGGGCAGCCTACGTGGTTTGCCAACAGGCCGCCGCGCGCGCGCGATTCAAGCCGCTCAGATTTGCCCTGCGCCTGGTGCCGGTGACCCTGGCCTATGGCTACTTGTTCCTGGCGGTGGACAAGCTGCAGTTGATCATGCACGGGCGGTTCCTGGACGATGTCGTCATACGCTTCGAAGCCGCGATCTTCGGCCTGCAGCCAACCTTGTGGCTGGAGCAGTACACCAAGCCTGCTGTTACGGAATGGATGATGTTCGCCTACATGTTCTATTTTCTCATGTACCCCATCCTGTGCGCGATCATCTATGTGCGGGACGGCGAAGCGGGGATGGAGGATTACTTTTTCACCCTGGGCCTGGCGAACATTCTCTGTGACCTGGGTTTCATCCTGTTCCCCGTGGCCGGGCCGATGGCGGCGATGGGGGACCGTTACACGGTGCCGCTGAGGGGGTACCTCTTCACATGGCTGGGCGAGTGGGTGCGGACCAGCATGCAGTTTCCCGGTGGCAGCATCCCGAGCCCGCATTGCGCGGCGGCGACGGTCATGTGGGCGATGGCTTACAGGTACCATCGGCCAACCTTCTGGCTGCTGCTCCCGATTGTGCTCTCGCTCTATGTGTCCACCTTTTACGGACGTTACCACTACGTCAGCGACGCGGTGTCGGGGATCCTAACGGCGGTCGTAGCGGTGAAGCTGGCGCCGGTGCTGGCGCGAGTTTGGAAGAGATGAAAAGCGAGCAGTGGTGAGCCATAACGTCATGCATCGCCAATGAGAAGGACGGTGCGTGGAAAATCAAATTCTGATTGAACATTGAACTTGAAAGTCTGGAACGGTGCCTGAAGGTCGGGACAGAGGATATATGATCGAACTGCTCACCCAGAATGCCCAGGGTCTGGTTTACGCGGCGGGCTTTGCCGCCGTTCTGGCCGGGGTCTGGACGGTCTGCCGGCAGTTCGGCGGTCTGCGCCATGATTCGTCCCGAACCCAGGCCCGGGTCATCACCGCCCTGGCACTCCTCACGCTGGTGGTGGGCGCTGCGGCCACGCTCCGCCGGGGGCAGGCGCGTGACTCGGAAATGCGGTCGGAGTTGCTCGCCCAGGTTGAGGCGGTGGCTGGGACGATCCGGACTGAGGTCGTCCGGCAGCTCGCTTTCACCGCTCAAGATCGCGCTGCCCCCTATTTCCAATCGCTGGAGGCGCAGTTGACCGCTTACGCCAGGGCGGTGGGAGATCGGAGACTCTATACTCAGGCCCTGCGCGATGGCCACCTGGTCTCTGGACCGCAAGGCTTGCGCGAGACCGATCCTTTGGCCTTGCCGCCGGGGGCCGTCTTGGAGCAGATCACAGCCCGGAACCTGGATTTGTTTCGCCTGGGAGAAGCGATTACTGAAGGGCCCGGCAGGAACCATCGAGGTGCCGTGGTGAGCGCTTTGGCACCGGTGAAGGACATTCGGACCGGTGATGTGCTGATGGTTCTGGGCATGGACGTCACTTGGGAGATTTGGGGCCAGGCCATCGCCCAGGCCCGCCTGGCGGCCGTGCTTATGACCTTGATGGTTCTGCTGGTCATCGCGGCGGGCGGCGAGATACTGCGCCGCCAGGGGCGAGCGAGCGAGCCTATCGCCGGCAGGGCAGCGTGGATGGATGCGGTGGTGGCGGCCGGGATCGGCTTGGCAATCACGCTTGCGGCAGCCTGGTGGACACGGCATATCGAGCGACAGTCGTTTCGGGAGGCATTTTCTCATCAGGCAACAGACCAGGGCGGGTTTTTCGTCGATTCACTCATGGACATCCGTGACTATCGGTTGGAGGGTCTGGCCGGCTTCCTCCAGAACTGCCCCGATCTGAATCGTCAGCGCTTTCGGGGATATGGTTCATCCCTGATCTGGGACGGCTCGGTGCAGGCTTGGGAGTGGATTCCAGTTGTTTCAGCCGCGAGCCGAGCCCAATTCGAGGCCGAAGCGCGCCGCGAGGGGATCGCGGACTTTGCTCTCTACGAAAAAGACTCGCTCGGGCGCCATGTCCCGGCCGCCAGCCGCGACTTGTACTATCCGGCTCTATATGTCGAACCGCTTGCGGGCAATGAGAAAGCGTTGGGATACGATTTGGGATCGGAAAAGGTGCGCCGTCGGACGCTCGAGGAGGCCAGCCGGACTGGGCTGGCAACCGCCACCGACCCCATCACGCTGGTGCAGGAAGCCGGAACCCAAAAGGGGGCGCTGTTGTGCCACCCAATCTTTACCGAGAGTGTTCCCCGGCAATTGCGCGGTTTTGCTGTGGCGACGTTGCGCTGGGGATCAAAGCTCGACGAGGTGATGGGAAAGGACCGCCAGGAACAGGCACAATGTCTGGTTGATCTGTTCCAGCTCTTCCCTAACCAGCAACCGATGTCCATCGCTTCGACGCGGCCTGCCACCAAGTTGGTGCCCGCGGCGATCAGCCTCGGGATGCAGGCCGCCCGCGCCAAAGGCCGCGTCATTGTGCCATTTTTTGCTTTTGGCAACGCCTATGCGCTGGCGGTCGTCCCTGGGCCGGCCTTCCTCGCCTCCCATCCACAGCACGGCGTCTGGATTGCGATGATCATCGGGTTGCTCTTGACGACAGGCATCGCTGTCTTCGTCCGCTTCTTGAGCAACCGCCGACTCTTCCTGTTGGCGCAAGTCCGGGCGAAAACCGCCGAGTTACGATTGACGCAGGAGCACCTCTCGGCCACGTTGCGCTCGATCGGCGATGGGGTGATCGCCTGCGATGCGGGCGGCAAGGTCGTTAGCCTCAATGTCATGGCCGAGAAGTTCACCGGGTGGAGCACCGACGAGGCCCGGGGTCGGCCCATCGCCGATGTCTTCCACATCATCCACGCCGAGACCCGGCAGGAGGCCGAAATTCCGATCGGGCGCGCCCTGCGCGAGGACCGTCCCATCGGTATGGCCAACCATACCGTGCTCATCGCCCGGGACGGCGTCGAGCGTCAGATCGCTGACAGTTGCGCGCCCATCCACGACGCGGCTGGCACCGTGCTCGGGGCGGTGCTCGTCTTCCGGGATGTGACCGACGAGTATCGCCGGCAGGAGAAACTCCGCCATTTGTCCAGCGCGGTGGAACAGAGCCCCACATCGACCCTGATTGTCAATCTTGCCGGAAATATTGAGTATGTGAATCCCAGGTTCACCATGCTTACCGGTTACACCCAGGCGGAGGCTCTGGGCCGGAATCCGCGTTTCCTGCAGTCCGGGAATTCGAGGCCGGAGACTTACCGGGAACTGTGGAAAACGATCACGGCAGGAAAGACTTGGCACGGGGTATTCTGCAACAAGAAGAAGAACGGCGAACTCTATTGGGAAGATACCTTCATCTCCCCCATCCTGGATTCGTCGGAGCGCATTACCCACTTTCTGTCCGTCAAAGAAGACATCACCGGCCGCTTGCAGATGGATGCCGCCCTGCGGGAGAGCGAGACGTGGCACCGCCTGCTATTCGATGGCTCGCGGGACGCCATGATGACCATTGCCCCGCCTTCCTGGAAGTTCACTTCAGGTAATCCGGCGGCATTGGAGTTGTTCGGGGTCGGGTCTGCGACGGAGTTCACCGTGCTGGGGCCGTGGGATTTATCCCCCGAAAAGCAGCCCGATGGCAGCCTCTCGGCCGACAAAGCCCGGGAAGCGATCGCAGCGGCCTTGCGCTCCGGTTCCCACTTCTTCGAGTGGACGCACCGGCGGTGGCACGGCGCGGATTTTCCATGCGCCGTGCTGCTGACCAGGATCGAGATGGCCGACCAGACGTTTATCCAAGTCATCGTGCGCGACATCACCGCCCAGAAGCGAGCGGAGCAGTTGCTGCAGGAATCGGAACAGTTTGCACATGCGACGGTGGACGCCCTCGCGGGGCAGCTCGCCATCCTCGACGAGAACGGGAGCATTATCTCTGTCAACCGCCCGTGGCGGGCATTCGCCGAGGCCAACTCCAGCAATGCAGACGCGCTCTGTGAAGGCGCCAATTATCTTGCCGTGTGCGATAACGCTGCCAAATCCGGGTGCGAGGACGCTGTCGCCTTTGCTGCCGGCATTCGGTCCAAACTCCACGGCGCACAGGATGATTTTACCTTCGAGTATGCTTGCGACTCTCGCGACGAAGATCACTGGTTCTCAGCCAAGATCACCAGCTTTCCTGCCGGCGCCCGCGCTCGTGTGGTCGTCGTCCACGAAAACATCACCGAGCGCAAACAGGGTGAAATCCAACTGCGCCAGATGACCGAACGGCAGACGCTGGCTGCCGAGGAACTCCGCAAGACCAACCAATCGCTCGCCGAGGCCAACGCGCGCGCCAACGTCCTGGTCGAACAGGCGAACGCCGCCAATCGCGCCAAGAGCGACTTCCTGGCGATGATGAGCCACGAGATTCGCACCCCCATGAACGCCGTGCTCGGCATGACCAGTTTGCTCCTCGATACGCCCCTCGATCCCCGCCAGACCGAATTCGCCCGCACCGTCGCCACCAGCGGCCAGGCGCTGCTCGACATCATCAACGACATCCTCGATTTCTCGAAGATTGAAGCCGGTGACCATTTCCAGCTTGAAACTGAAGTGTTCAGCCTCCGCGAGTTGGTGGACGGAGTGGTCCAATTGCTCAAGCCTCGCGCTGAGCAGCGCGGGCTCGCGCTGGCGGCCGAGCTGGCCAACGGCATTCCCGACTGCCTCAAGAGTGACAGCGGTCGATTGCGCCAGGTGCTGATGAACCTCGTCGGCAACGCCATCAAGTTCACCGACCAGGGCGGCGTCAAGGTCCGGGTGCAGTGTCTCCAGTCCGAAGCACGCCAGGTTCGGCTGCGGTTTGAAGTCGCAGATACCGGCATCGGCATCAGCGCCGAGGATGCCGCCAGGCTCTTTAAGCCGTTTACCCAGGCCGACAGCGGAGCTTCCCGCCGTCGCGGCGGCACCGGCCTCGGGCTGGCCATCTCCAAGCGCATCGTCGAGTTGATGGGCGGACGCATGGGCGTCGAGAGCGTTCCCGGCCAAGGCTCGTTGTTCTGGTTTGAACTCGACCTCGAGGTGCCCCAATCCCTTCCCGCCTCACCCCCATCAGCGCTAACTATCGAGAGTGAGAGTGAGCGCCGGCTCCCGTCGGCGGCTACTCGTGGGGGGCTTGCGCCGGTCCGCCCCCTGCGCATTCTCGTGGCCGAAGACCACGAGCCCAACCGGCGTCTGGCCATGTTCATGCTCGAGAGCCTGGGCTATTCCGCTGATTTCGCCGGCAACGGTCTCGAAGCGGTCGAGGCCTGGGAACGTGCTGATCACGACATCATCATCATGGACTGCCAGATGCCCGGGATGGATGGCTTCGCAGCTACCCGGGAAATCCGGCGGCGCGAAGCGGCGCGGCCCGCGAGCGAAGCAACGCGCGTCCGCATCGTCGCGCTGACGGCCAATGCGGTGAAGGGTGACCGCGAGCTTTGCCTGGCGGCGGGTATGGACGGCTACCTCAGCAAGCCCTACACGGCGCAACAGCTCCGCGAGGTATTGGAACAGCGCCCGGCGCAGGCCCCGAAAACCACGCCAACCCTCGCCGGACCAACGATGCCTGCGGCAGCCGGTTTCGACCCGCAGCGCCCCGCCCAACTCTGCGCCGATTTGGGCGAGGAAGGCGTGCGGGAGATTATCGAAGACTTTCTGAAAGACCTGCCGCAGCGCGCGGTGGAAATGGAAACGCTGGCGGCGGCCGGCCAGTTCGAGGAGTTGGCTCGACTGGCGCACTCGCTGCAAGGCATTGGCCGGACGCTCGGTTTGGAGGGCTTCTCGGCGGAGCTGCGGTTGCTCGAAAAGGCCGCTATTGCCGGTGATTTGGCTGCGGTTGCGTTGTTGCTGCGCTCGATCCCCGGCGGGGTGGAGAACAGCATTGCCGCAATTCGGGAGTGGCTCGCTGCGCGCAGCCCTTGAAGCGCTTGCTG
>JBAXTC010000310.1:0-8352 GCA_037130375.1 Verrucomicrobiota bacterium
CCCGCCCACTCCAATAACCCACATCACCGACCGCGCGCATGGCTCTATCCCCCGCGCCAGCACCGTTTCCGGCGTGTGCTCTTCAAAGGCTGCCCGCCGCGGGATCGTCGTTTCGGGCCGATGCTCGTGTCGCTCCGGCTGAAGAATCCACGCAAACCACTCCGTAATGATGCCGGCAAACGATCCCGCCGTGTATTGCATGCGCGCCGATGGCGCTGCGTAACCACAGTCCCAGGTCACGGCGCGCGCCCAACCGCCCCGGTGCGCCCGCCGCCACAGCCAGAGTGCGCCAATGACCGCCGACACGGCCAACACCACATGCACCAGGCCGAGCCTCGTCAAGGATTCCGGCGCCGGGACGTCTGCCCATGTGCCCCGCCACGCACCCACCGCCGTATGCACGGCCGCCCAAAAGACGAACGGCGCCAGGCCGATGGCCACACAACCCGCCGCCAGGATCAGCATGGGGCCGCGCATCCAGGGGCCGCATTCATGTGCGTGTTCAGCCGCTGGCGAACGCGGCGCGCCAAGGAACACCACGCCGCACACCTTCACGAAGCAAGCCAGCGCCAGCGCGCCGGTCATGGCCAGCAGCACGATAGCCGGAATCGCCCCCACCACCGCCGCGCCCGGTTGGTTGACGGCATCGAACATTCCCAAATAAACCAGCCATTCGCTCACAAACCCGTTCAGAGGCGGCAACCCGGAAATCGCGACCGCGCCAAGCGCGAACAGCGAGGCCGTCCACGGCATCGCCCGCCACAGCCCGCCAAGCCGGCTCATCTCGCGGGTGCCGGTGGCGTGCAAGACCGATCCGGCGCCGAGAAACAACAGCGCCTTGAACAGCCCGTGGTTCCAGACGTGCAACAACCCCCCGGCCAGCGCCAGGGCGCCCCAGGCCGCCTGGCCGTGCGCCGTAGCCACCATCGCGAATCCAACCCCGATCAGAATGATCCCGATATTCTCGACGCTGTGATACGCGAGCAGACGCTTGAGATCGTGCTGGCCCAGCGCAAAAGCCACCCCGAGTACCGCACTCACCACTCCCAGCGCGGTCACCACCCAGCCCGCCGACGGCAGTGCCGGCAGCCAGCCGCTGAACCGCACGATGCCGTAAATGCCCATCTTGATCGCCACGCCTGACAAGATGGCCGAAACGTGGCTCGGCGCGTTCGCGTGCGCCGACGGCAGCCAGATGTGCAACGGAAACATGCCGGCCTTCACGCCAAAACCAAACAGCGCCAGCCAGAACAACGGTGCCAACTCCGCCTGCTCGCGCATCGGTCCCAGATCCCAGCTTCCGGTGCGGGCCGCCAACAGCGAGAAAAACGCGAACAACGCCAGCGTGCCCGCGTGCGACGCGGCGAGGTAGAGCCAACCGGCGGCCCGCACGTCGCGTCGCTGCCCATCCAGGACGATCAGGAAGTAGGCGCACACGGTGAACAACTCCCAGGCGATGAGGAAATGCAGTCCGTTCGAACACAGCAGCACGAGGCCGAAGCACAACAGCAGCCCGCTCCACCACCACCGACTGGCCTGCGCCGAAACTGGATGCGCCCGCTCCGCCCAATACTCCCGCGAATAAGCGGCTCCGGCCCCGCCCACCACGGCCAGCAAGGCCAGAAACAGAGCGCTCACGCCGTCCAGCCGCAAATGCACGACTTCGCCGCCGATAAGGAACGCGCTCCGCCATTCCCACGCGTCGCCGGTAGCCAACACCCAAGCGGCTGCGGCGAGAGCAGTGAGGGCGCTCGCAAGCAATGCCGACAACCAGCAGCGCGGCGCACGAAACGCCCCCATCAGGCTGAGAATGATGGCGCAGGCCCCAGCGGCAAGCACCGCACCGATAGTCATCGCCTGGCCTCCCCTGGTTCACCCTGGTGGGACCCGTACGCAGCCTTTGAGTGTTGAAGGGATCTATCCATTCGTGCTTTGGACCTCACGTGGTTTGGGCAGGTCAGCGCTGATTCGCCGGACGGCCTTCATCAACTCGTCGCGGCCTGCCTGCGCCATCACGAGTGCTTTGAATTCCGCGTCCCGTAGCGCGAACGAGAGCCGGGAGAGCAGATGGAGATGCGCACGCAGCATGGGACTGATCAAGGTGAATAACGCCTGCACCGGCCGCACATCCAAAGCGCCGAAATCAACGGGCTGATCCAGAAAGCACAAGGAAACTAGCGGTTTATCCACATGCAGCACGATTGGATTGCGCGCATGGGGAATAGCGATACCGTCCCCAATACCGGTCGAGGATAGTTGCTCGCGGGCCAACAGCACTTGGAACAGGAACTCCCGATCCACCTCGTCAGGCAATCTCACCACTTCGATGACGTTGCGGAGGACGGATGCGACATCGACACCCCCAATTCGGTAAAAGATGCCGCCAGCTTGGAGAGCTTCGGAAAGAGTCGGCAGCGGTTGGTCGGGATTCTCAGCCTCCTGCAAGGCACCAAGCGAGATGTTGAGTTTGTTGGCGGTGGCCCATTCCAGAATCTCGGCCTTGTTGAAACGGTATTGGCCACTCATGCGGTAGCCGGGCAGCTTCCGATCGTTGACCCATCGGTACACCGTTTTTTCCGAAACATCGAGCAATTCGGACACATCTCTCACAGTTAGCTTCATTGTGCCTTAGATTGCCTGTATTTACCGAATAACAGACATTACTGGACAAGAATCATCAAACCGAGCGCCCGCGTCAACACAGATTCTTGGCTGCGGCGCTGCGCCGCAGGCTGGTTTCAAGAAATCGTAGCCGCCGACGGGACGTCGCTGACCACGGCCGCCGTCCCTCGAGCAATTCCCGCCGAGACGGCAAGGCCTTTGATCATTCCTGTGCGTTTGGTTTCAATTGTTAGCAGCTCAATCCCGCTTCTTCCGGAACTCCCGCTCGTTCATCGCGTTTCCGTTCGGCCCGCACGGCACTGTGGAAAATCGTCAAATCCATTTCGGCCCCCTCCTCGCTACGCGTGTTTTGATGGCCGCCTTCTGGACGGCCGCCGCCACACGGTCAACCACTTTTATGTTGAATACGCTCGGCACAATGTATTCCGGGCTGAGTTCGCCTTGAGAGATGCACCCCGCGATGGCTTTGGCCGCCGCAAGCTTCATCTCCTCAGTTATCCGGCGGGCGTCGCGCCATCGAATTCTGCCCCGCGGGCGAGACGCCTGCCCCACCACTCCGCCCGTCCGGGTCAGGATGATTTCGATTTCTTCGGCAGGGGCGGTTCGCCGACGCGCATGAATTCGATGCGGTGATTGGCGTCCGGGTTGCGCGGTGAGGGTCCAGCCACGAGGATGGCGATATGGTCGGATAGATGCTGCTCGCGGATCCAGCCCGTGGCAAACTCACGCCAGTTGTCGGGATCCTCCGCGAGTTGGATCGGCTGCACACCGTAGGAGAACGCCAGCCCGTAGCAAACGCCCGGGTCGGCGCTGATGGCGGCAATCCAGACCGAAGGCTTGAAACGCGAGAGCATCCGCGCCGTGGTTCCCGTGCGCGTCGGCACGATTACCGCCGCGCAGGGCACCGTCTCCAGCGCATGTTCGACGACCGAGGCGATGGCCTCCGCCGCCGTGGTCGGCTTCTGTTCCAGGCACAGGGCGCGCAGATCTTTCAAGCGCGCCGGCGGATGCCGGGCTTCCGTCGCTGCAGCGATCTTCGCCAGCATAGCCACCGCTTCCTCGGGGTACTTTCCCATCGCCGACTCACCAGAAAGCATAATGCAGTCCGTGCCATCGAGGATGGCGTTGGCGACATCCGTGGCTTCCGCTCGAGTGGGCAGCCGGCTGGACACCATGGACTCAAGCATCTGTGTGGCGGTAATGACTGGTTTGCCCGCCAGGTTGGCCTTCGCAATGAGCTGTTTCTGGGTGATGGCGATCTCCTCGATCGGAACTTCCACACCAAGGTCGCCACGGGCCACCATGATGCCATCGCTGACCTTGAGGATTTCGTCAAAGTGCTGCAAGGCGCCAGCGCGCTCGATCTTGGCGATAATGAAGGGCTGTTTGCCCATGACCTTGGTGGCGGCGCGCACGGCCTCGATGTCCGCCGCCGTTTCCACGAATGACTGACCGACCGCGTCCACGCCATGTTCCAGCGCAAACTCCAGGCAGGCCCGGTCATGCGTCGTGAAGGCGCTGATGCCGAGGTTGATGCCCGGCAGGTTCAGGCCCTTCCGAGAACGAAGCTCGCCTCCCACCACAACGTTGCATTGCACGTCCGCCCCTGCAACGCGCTCGACCACCAGTTGCACCAACCCATCGTTCAGAAACAGCCGGTCGCCGGTCTTGACCACCTGCGGCAAACGCTCGAAGCTCATGGAAACACGCTGTTGATTTCCCACAATCTCCTCGCTGGTCAGCGTGAACCTTTCGCCGGCGCAGAGTTGAATCGGCTCTGGATCGATCTTCCCCAGCCGCATTTTAGGACCGGGCAGGTCCGCCATGATGGCAACCCGGTGTCCGGTCGCGCGTTCAGCAGCGCGGATGCGCGTGATCCGGCCCGCATGTTCTGTGAAATCGCCGTGTGAGAAGTTGAGCCGGGCGATGTTGAGACCGGCGCGGATGAGGCGTTCGAGCATCTCCGGCGTATCCGACGCCGGGCCGATGGTAGCGACGATTTTGGTTTTGTGGTCAGGGAGCGGCATGTTTATTCTCCTCCAGTGTGGCATCGTGCGCGGGAACCCATTTTTCTACCACGCGGAAGCCGACGGCCAGCAAGGTTGGTCCAAGGAATACGCCTATGAAACCAAAGGCGATCGCCCCGCCCAGCACGCCAAGAAAGATCAGGATGAACGGCATGTCGCTCCCCTGGCTGATCAGCCACGGCTTGACGACGTTATCGACGCTGCTCACTCCCATGCCCCAGACGAGCATGAAGATGCCCCAACCGGTCGAGCCTTGATGGAAGAGCCAGAAGGCCGCCGGAAGCCAGACGAGCGGCGGACCGACCGGCAGGACCGAGAGGAAGAACGTCAGCAACGCCAGCACACCGGCGCCGGGCACGCCCGCAATGACAAAGCCGACCCCCGCCACCACGGCCTGTACCAGCGCGGTTCCCAGGATGCCATAGACCACCCCGCGAACGGTGTTGCCAGCCACGGTCAACAGGTGCCGTCCGCGTTCTCCGCCGATACGCACCACCCCCGTGGTCAAACGTTCCGCAGCGGCCAGACCGTCCCGGAACAGGAAGAACGTGATGAAAACGCTCAACGCCAGATCGAACACCCCCTTGCCCAACGCGATCCCGATCACCAGCAGCCAGGCACTCACAGGTTCAATGAACCGCTGTGCCTCGGTCCACAGTTTCGCCGTGTCTGACGCCAGGCTTTGCCAGTATTCCGTCGCCTGGTGCCCGACCACCGGCACTTTCTCCAGCCATGCGGGCGCCGCCGGCGGGCCTTCGGCGATCCAATGCCGCGTGGCGGTCGTGAGCGCCTTGACGTTGTCCGCCAGGGTCGAGCCAATAATGACGAACGGCAGCAAGACCACCAGGATCATCCCCAGCGACATTACCAGCGCCGCCAGCGTTCGCCGATTTCCGAGCAGTTTCAGCAGCCTTCGGTAAATGGGCCAGCTTGAGAAGCATAGCACCGCGGCCCAGAGCAGCGCCGACATGAACGGGCGCAGCACCAGCAGGCAGCCCCCGAGCAGGAGCACCAGCACAATCCAACCGAGGTTTTGTTCCAGCTTGGTGGTGAGCGTTGTCATGCCGGCAAATTCAGCGCATTAGCTGGTTACTTCTGCTCCAGGGCCATCTTTGCCGCGGCCAGTTCTTTGAGCTTGGGTTTGGCGACCTCGGGGAACTGCAAGTCCAAGCACGCCAGGGCCTCGATAATGGCGGCTGCCACTACGACCCGACTGAACCACTTGTTATCGGCCGGCACAACGTACCACGGCGCGTATTTGGTGGCGGTGTGGCGGATCATGTCTTCGTAAGCGTCCATGTATTGGTCCCAATACTCGCGCTCCGCCATATCTGAGGGAGAAAACTTCCAATGCTTGTCCGGGTTGTCCAGCCGTTCCATGAATCGCCGCTTCTGTTCCTTCTTGGAGAGGTGCAGGAAGAACTTCAGCACCACCACGCCGTTGCGCGTAAGGTATTGCTCGAAGTTGCGGATGTCCTCGAACCGTTCCTGCCAGATGTCTTTGGTAATCAGTTCCTTCACCAGTTTCTGTTTGACGAGGAACTCCGGATGCACCCGCACCACGAGCACCTCCTCGTAGTAAGAGCGGTTGAAGATGCCGATGTTGCCGCGGTTGGGCAGCACCTTCATCGAGCGCCAGAGATAGTCGTGGTCCAGATCCTCGCTCGTCGGGGCTTTGAAGGAATGCACCTGGCAGCCCTGCGGGTTGACGCCGGACAACACATGCTTGATGGCGCCGTCCTTGCCCGCGGCGTCCATCGCCTGGAAAATCAGCAGCACGGCCCGCTTGTCCTCCGCATAGAGCATCTCCTGATAATGGGATAGCGCCTCAACGCCCAAGGCCAGCGCATCCTTTGCTTTGAGCTTGTCCTCGGCCTTCAGCCAGAGTGTCTCGCCGGGATCAATATCCTTCAGCCGGAAGTCTTTGCCGTTGGTGATACGAAATGGCTCCGCGATCTTGCGGGCCTGTTTTGCGGTTTCTCTTGGTTTCATACGCTTAATTATTGTTTTTGATCTCATCCGAAACTATGTGGCTGGCCGGTGGCCGCCAGCACGGCGCTCCAGGCGGGCCCCTCCGGGTCCAGGCGCTTTTCTTCGTGCGCCAGCAGTTGAATCGGCACATGGATGAACCGATCGTGCAAAAAGCCGATCACCAGCCCGGTCTTGCCCGCCATCGCCGCGTGCGCCGCGTGGCGCGCAAACAGGTCGCACAGAATCGAGTCCCCCGCATTCGCAGGGCTGCTTCGCACCAGGTAATTCGGATCGAAATACCGCATGACCATCGGTATCTTCTGCGCCTTGAAATGCCCTTCGATGCGCTCGCGCAGGAACAAACCAATATCGTGCAGCTTCACGTTGCCGGAGGCATCGCGTTCGGCTGGCGTCTTCTCGATCAAATCCTGTCCCGCCCCCTCAGCCACCACGATCACCGCGTGCGCCCGCTTCAACACACGCTCTTTGAGCACCGCCAGAAACCCGCGCTCCCCTTCCAGCTTGAACGGCACTTCCGGCACCAGCGTGAAGTTCACGTCCTGACTCGCCACGGTCGCTCCGGCCGCGATGAACCCGGCGTGCCGCCCCATCAGCTTCACCAGCGCGACGCCGTTGTGGACGCTCTTGGCTTCGATGTGCGCGCGGTCGAGCACCCGCGCCGCTTCCTCCACGGCGGTCAGGTACCCGAACGTCCGTGTCACAAACGCCACGTCGTTATCCACCGTCTTGGGGATGCCCACCACCGCCAGCGCGTGGCCGCGCTTCCTCGCTTCCTGAAACAAATCATAGCCGCCCCGCTGTGTGCCGTCGCCACCAATGGTGAACAACACGTCCACCCCGCGCCGCATGAGATTCTCCACCGCCAGCCCCACGTCCACAGGCCCGCGCGACGTCCCCAGCACCGTGCCTCCTTGCTGATGGATGTGGTCCACGAACTCAGGTGTCAGCACGATGGGCTCCGCCCCGACCGCCGGATCAAGCCCCTGGTAACCGCCGCGGAAGCCGAGCACCTCCTTCACCCCGTAGGCATGGTGCAATTCCAGGAACAGCGACCGGATGACATCATTCAAACCCGGGCACAATTCGCCGCACGTCACAATGCCCGCGCGGGTTTGCTTCGGATCGAAAAACAATTTGTCGCGCGGCCCGGCCAATTCAAAGAGCAGTTCGTCGGCAGGCGGCGCGTCCGGCACGCGGACGATCTGCGCAGGAATGCGCGCATGGTCGCTGACCGTGCGCCGAATCGGCGACGGGAACTGCGGTTTACCGAGAATCGATACATTCATGCCTTGCAAGAACCGAGAGTATCCTTGAACCCGCCCCCGACGCAACAGCTTAACGGTCCGCCGTTTTCAAGCGGGCGCATTCAGGAGTCCTTGGTAACTCGGCAGCATATCAACGGCTGAAACGACCTCCCCAAACAGACCAGCGCCATCGTCCCCGCGCCTCAGGTCAGGTCTCCCGCCTGCCCATTTTTCTCCGCCAATGACCGGAACCCGCCTCGGCTCTCGCATATTTCCAGGTATTACACGCCCCCATAACTACTTAACACAGCGATAATCAACCAAAGTCCCCCACCCGCAGCCCGAACTGCACAGTTGTACCTCCGTTACACCTCCGTTACACCTCCGTAGTACCTCCGTAGTACCTCCGTTGCACCTCCGTAGTACCTCCGTAGTACCTCCGTAGTACCTCCGTTGCACCTCCGTAG
>JBAXTC010000311.1:0-8343 GCA_037130375.1 Verrucomicrobiota bacterium
CACGATAAGTCCTGAAAGGACGGCTGACCGATCTCACAGGGGTTCAGCCGTCCCTGTCGGGACTTATGCACCTCTAAACCCGCGCACCCAACGTTCAAACGTTGGGCTATTCTCGGCCATCCCTCCGGGACAAAGGCTTGAACCGATTTCTCGGGTGTTCTCTGGGATCGAATCCTAGCGGTATTGGACCAGGATGTCTGCTCCACGCTGCTCCCCAGAGTGAGACTTGCTGCCGGGGCGTCCTTGACTCTGGCTCGGTAAGCATCATGATGTCTGCATGAGAACCACATTGACGCTCGATCCGGATGTGGCGGTGAGGGCTCGCAAGGGAGCGACCAAGCTGGGCAAACCCTTCAAAGAGGTCGTGAACCTGGCGTTGCGCGCAGGGCTGGATGCCGTAAGTGGCCAAGCAGAGATCCTCACCTGTGCGCTGGTGCTGCCCTGGCGCTCGGATTTGGTTTGCCCTGGGACAGGGTGTTTAGTAAACAGCCTTCCGTATGCGCGTCTCTTCATGCTTGTTGGGTCTGATAACTCTTATGATGGTGACGGGGTCGGCCCGCGCGGCAGATTCCGAGACTCGACCATCTTCGGTTCCGAAAGTCTCCGGTGCCTCCCGGAATTCCTCTCCCCCGCCCCTGGCGGCGCAGCCGTTCGATCTGAAGGAAGTTCGGTTGCTGGACGGCCCATTCCGCGAGGCCATGCTGCGGGACAAGGCATACCTTTTGAGTCTCGATCCGGAGCGGTTGCTGGTCGCTTTCCATATCAATTACGGGATGGCCACCAACGCGCGTCCATACGGGGGCTGGGAAGAACCGAAATCAGAGGTGCGCGGCCACTGTCTCGGGCATTACCTGTCCGCGTGTTCTTTGATGTATGCCAGCACCGGCGATGAGGAGCTGCGCGCCCGGACCGCCCGGATCGTCGCCGAACTCGCCAAGTGCCAGGCTTCTGCTACCAATCAAGGATTCCAGGCCGGCTACGTCTCCGCATTTCCGGAGTCGTTTCTTGACCGGGTGGAGACGGGCAAGCCGGTCTGGGTGCCGTGGTACACCCTGCACAAGATCTATGCCGGGTTGCTGGATACCTACCAGATGTGCGGAAATCAACAGGCACTGGACATCCTGGTGAAGGCTGCTGACTGGACCAGGCTCAGAGTCGAGCGCCTGACCGAAAAGCAAATGCAAGCGACGCTCGATACGGAGCATGGCGGCATGAACGAGGTGTTGGCGAGTCTTTACGCGGTAACGGGCAACCCGGAGCACTTGCGGCTGGCTCGGGCCTTCGAGCACCATCGGATTTTCGAGCCGCTGGCCCGGCGCGAAGACCGCCTCGACGGCCTGCACGCCAACACACAGATACCCAAGATCATCGGCGTTGCCCGCGAATATGAGGTGACGGGCGAGGGTCGCTACCGGGACATCGCCGAGTATTTCTGGCAGCGCGTGGCGTTGCGGCGGTCTTATGCGATTGGCGGCCACAGCGACCAGGAACATTTCTTCCCAATCACCGATTTTGCCAAACACCTTGGTCCCGAGACCGCGGAAACCTGTAACACCTATAACCTGCTCAAGCTCACCCGCCATCTTTTTGGCTGGGAGCCCAGCGGGGAAGTCATGGATTTTTACGAGCGCGCCCTATACAACCACATTCTCGCGTCGCAAGATACTGCTCGGGGGATGTTTGTCTATTTGATGTCGCTCAAGCCGGGCCACTTCAAGACCTACTCAGAGCCGGAGGATTCGTTCTGGTGTTGTGTTGGCACCGGGATGGAGAACCATGCCAAGTACGGGGACTCGATCTATTTCCATAGTGAAGACACTCTCTATGTAAACCTGTTCATCCCGTCGGAGGTGAGCTGGAAAGAGCACGGCCTGGTGGTTCGGCAGGAAACCAGGTTCCCGGAGAGCGACCAGGTGCGATTGAGCCTGAAATGCCGCCAACCAATCAGCGGCACGGTGAAAATCCGCTACCCGCTCTGGGTGGCAGGGCCAATGGAGGTTTCGGTAAACGGAAAGCGCCAGCCAATGGACAGCTTGCCGGGCAGCTATGTCGGCGTGACGCGCGAGTGGCAGGACGGCGACACCATTGACCTTCGGCTGCCGTTGGGGCTTCGTTGCGAGCAGTTGCCCGGCGAGAAGGCGGTGGTCGCACTGCTTTACGGCCCCATCGTGTTGGCCGGCGAGTTAGGAACGAACCGAATGCCGCGAGACTATGCCCGAGGCCAAACCGACCAGGTCGGGGTTTCCTCGCCGGAGGTGCCGGTTTTCGTCGGTGATGTGAAACAGCTCATCGAGCATACGACCCCGGTCCCTGGCCGGTCGCTCGCGTTCCGCACGCACGACATCGGGCGTCCCGAGGATGTGACCCTCGCGCCGTTCTACCAGATCCATCACCAGCGATACTCGGTTTATTGGCGGCTGCTCTCGCAGTCGGGCTGGGAGGATCACCAGGCCAGCAAGGCCGCCGAGGAGCTTCGGCGCAAAGTATTGGCCGCGCGCACGCTCGATAGCGTGGCCATCGGTGACACGCAATCGGAGACCGATCACCAGTTGAAAGGGGAGAAGACCGGGAGTGGCGACTACAACGGCCGCACTTGGCGGCACGCGATTGAGGGGGGATGGTTCAGCTACACCCTCAAGGTTGGTTCCGGTGAACCGGTTGCTCTCGTCTGCACTTACCTGGGTGATGATGCCGGCCCTCGTGAGTTTGATATCCTGGTCGAAGGAGAGAAGGTCGCGACGCAGAAGTTGGATCACAACCGTCCAGGAGAGTTCTTTGATGTGGAATATCCGCTTCCGGCCGATCTGATCCGCGGGAAAGCGCTCATTACCGTCAAGTTGCAGGCGCATCCCACCAACTTCGCCGGGGGCGTGTTTGGCTGTGGAATTCGAAGGACCGACCGATAACTGAGAGCGAGGCCCAGGCTGTTTGCCACTCGTATTTTTGCGCAGCCGCGGCCCACTGCTCACCGGCTGGCGCAGATGTCTGGGTTGGCCCTGCGGCAATCAGCCGGGAACAGTTGCGAGGCCCCCCGCCTCTCTTGAGAATAGAACGCGCCAATGGCTTTCACGAGCCGCTGCAACGTTTCCTTGCCAGCCATCCCGATTCTCACATACCGCGCCTCCTCCAGCCCAAACACCTCGCCCTTCAGCGGTTTGACCAGAATCTGGTGTTGTTCCCGGAGAAAATCGCACAACTCCTTGTTGGTGCCCTCGTGCAAGCCGGCCATGACAAACATCCCTCGCGCATTCGGGTTGACCTCCAGACCGATCTTCTGCAACGCGTCAATCAACCAGACGCGGGTCCGGCTGAGCTCCTCCCAAATCGCTTCATATTGGCGAAGGCTGGCCAGAGCCGTCAGCGCTGCCACTTTCGCCAGCTCAGAAGGGAGATGAGGATCCCGCAGCAAAGCCAGTCGGGCGACCACGTCGGCCCTGGAATACAGATACCCAATTCGCAATCCCGCCAAACCAAAGGCCTTGCTGAACGTCCGCACCACAATCACGTTGGGCCGGTTCATGGCATAGACCGAGTAGTGCCGATCAAACTCCAGGTAACAGCCGTCCAGGACGAACACCGTGCCGGGATGCCGGTCGGCCAGCAGCTCCATTTCGTCCATCGAAAAGACGTAACCCGTCGGATTGTTCGGCTGGCTCAAGTAAACGAGCTTGTAGGGGCTCTTTTGCAGCGCCTGGCAAAGCATGTCAAACCCGAGGCACAAAACGGTATCGACCCGCCTCGTGCGCAGCCGGATAAGATTGAGCGCATTGCTATACGATGGAATGGGAAACAATACCTTGTCCGTATCCTCCAAGTACGTGTCGAAAATCAGCCGCAATGCCTCCGTGGATCCCCCGGTCAAAATCACCTGGTCCTCCGACAACATGGAATTGTACCGACAGATCGCCTCTTTCAATTCCCGGGTAACGGTCGAATGATCGCTGGGATAGCGCAGGCAGCCACTTTCCAGATGCTCGGCAAAATATCCAATAACGGTCTCCCTGACTGGTTTGGGCAATTCCCCATCATACTCCCCGACGGAAAGCTTGATTGGCGTGGCAAAGTCCTTTGCGCAGTAAATCTCATAGGGCTGGCTGCGCTTGCACCTGGTCAAATCCATCTGGGCGGGCTCGGGCGGGGCGGTTGACGTGGACATGGCCTCCATCCGGGCTTATGACTTTGGCGAAGCCTTCTTGCGTATCCCATCGGCAGAACCCGAACGGGTAGTGCCGCCATTGCTGCGCCATATCATTGAAAAATCTTTTTCTATTCGGAAAGTGTGCACTACATTGTTCATGCCCTCATCCTATACCGAACGTTGGGTATTACAAGATAAACACCCACCATTGCCCCGCCTCGCTGGCCTACCAGGTCTGGAAGAACGCTTGCGATACCGATCCGTCGCTGAAGAAAACAGTCCCCGACCTGCCCGTTGTCATCTTTTTCACCAAGGCGCTCTCCGCCGTGCCCCTCAAGCCCGCTGGCGCCCCTGGCCCCCAGCCCGCCTCGGGCGTCATGGTTTACGAACATGGCCATGAGAACATCATTCCGACAGCAAGAACTTCCACACCGGCACCGTCTGTATCCGGCCGGCCGGGGTTTTAAACTCCTGCGCTTCGCTTCGCGTGACGATGAATCCCTCCTTAATCTTCATTTCCTGCATCCCTTCAGTCAGTGCGGTCACTTCCCGCCGTTGCGTTTCCGGGTGTGCCGCCATGCTTTCGCACACCTGCGCCAGATGCCGCTTCCCCTCCGCATCCTGCCAGATGAAATCCACCTCGCGACCGCTTTGCGTCGGGTAGTTCACCAGCCGGAACGCCAGGTCCATGACGGCCTGCGGGTGCATGGCATCATGTCGCTCCACGATGTCCCGATAGACCATCGTCCGGAAATACTCCTGGTGAATCATCACCCGCACCCGCTCCGGCACATTCCGCGCCTCGGGAAACCCGCCCTTCTCCCAATACTCCTCAAATGCCTTTTGCGCGAGCAAACGGTTCCGGCTCGTTTCCGGCCGAACCTGGATGCCTTTGTAATCCAGGAATTCTGCGAATGAAAAGGGGAATAATTCCCACGAGAGCGACCGTCCCCGCATTTGCGTGGCCACTTCGCGCGACAACAATCGTGCGGACGACCCCTCGCTCGATCCGCAGCCGCCGCGGCACGCTGATTTCAAACGGTCGCGCTTGGAAATCCAAAATGATCTCCTTCAAAACATCGTTGATATTCATGCTCACGCCAGCCGCATCTGGTCATCAAACACTCCATTTGACAACCAAAGTGGTCACATTCTTTACCAGTTTAAAGCCAGTGTCAAAACCTTACTTTCCATTCGCCAACGCCCGCTCGGCCGCCGGCCCCAACCCTATGCCGCGATAAGCCTCGGGTGGCAGTGTCAATTGCCCCGCCCCGCGGAAGAACTTTACCGAACCCGCCGTCACCCGGTCTTCCTCGGCCTGATACATACCGCCGAGGCCTCGGCCCAGCGTGACCTTTCCCAGTTCCCCGCCTCCCACGCTTCCACACGCCCCGCCCACGATTCCCCCCACCAGCATCCCAACGGGTCCGGCAGGGCTTCCCATAAGAGCCCCGACCCAGGCCCCGCCGCAACCCAAGGTCGCCGCGCCGACCGTTTGCCCGTGGCGCTCCCCGCGCTGAGCGGCGGCGATTTCCGAGCGGTCATACATCTGTTCGGTTGTTTCCATTTCATGGGCTGCCAGGGCCGCCACCGCGACGGTTGCGGTTGCGCCCAGCGCTTTGAGCGCCACACCCGCCTTCGGGGCAGACTCGATGGCGAACAATGTTCCCGAGTTCTTTAGCATCTTGGGAGCTTTGGCCAGGGGCCCTCGCTCATCCACCCAGGCGGGCAGTTTCTCCGGCAATGCCTGATTCTCTCTTACATGCTGCAAGATGCCTTCCGCCTCCACCCGCATCTTTTTCGTAATGTTCCATCCGTCCACCGGCATCGAATTGTTGAACACATCCTGGATTTTATGGACGCGAGCGATGTTTCTCGCGCCGGGGTCAACCGTGCCATTCCCGGAGTAAACCGCCCCGACTTTCGGCGGGTTATGGCGCAGGGAATTGTGGTTTAAAGGGTGGACCGGCTTCCCGCCGGCAAGGTGGTTTCTGTACTGGCCCGTCTTGAGGGCGGGATCATCCATCCATCTCCCAATGCTGCGCATCTTGGCATCGCTCATATCGCCCGCCCCGCCGGCTTCCGAAGGTGTCCCCAGAATAGCGGCCATGCCCCCCAACTCGTCTGTCCCCTTTAGATGCGCCGGCATGGCCATCGCAAAAACCTTCGGCCCCACGGTGCATAATTGCGCCAGGCCCAAACAGCAGGCGAGGCTCTGAACAAGAGATTTCATAGCGCGAGAGAATCTGGAGTAGGTTTTGGAGTTCATAGGTTGATCATTTCAAATCGGTTTGCGGGTTTATCAAAGAGAGCTCCCCCAGGGGCGTCTCCGCTGGCTCTTGCAGCAAAGGAACTGGATGTCCGTTGTTCCGCCACTGCTCCTCCGCGCGGCTCCGCAGCGCCGCTTCGCTCGCATTCGGAAAGCTCGCCAACGCATTGTAGCCGGGCAGACTCCCCATCTCCGCACAGATTTGGCGCCCTTGCCGGCCCAGCCGGTCCTGGCACTCAGTGTGCAGCGTGGCCGCTCCCATCTTCACAACGTACTCCACCCGCTCATCCTGGAGCGCCCGGTCCAGAAGCCCCACGGCTTTGGCGAACTCGCGCGGGTCATCCCGAAAGTGCCCGAGGATAGCCCAGTTCAGCCTCTTCTCATCCTGAGCGTCCCGAATCTCCCGCGCCGTCCGGCAATCCGTGACCGCCGCGCTGTTGACGAAAACCTTCTGCGCCTCCCCGGCGGCGTGCTCAAAGGCACTGAGCGCCGCCTCAAACTCCGAAACATGCCGCGCGCGCAGCGTGTCAAAATCCCGCGCCGCACGGGACCAGGCATCCTGGTCGGTCACACTCCAGTAATCGGCCGACGCAAAGCGCCGGCACAGGCCGGCCATATCCCCCAGGGCCGACAGCGCCATCGAGTAATTCGCGCGTTTCCTCACGCACTCGCCCGATTCCTCCAACACCATCTGGAAAAGGGCCTCGTCCCTCGATCTTTGCACCGCGGCCCGCTTGGCCTTCAATTGAACCAACTCGTCCGGTTGCCAGCCGGTCAATTCCAGCCCTCCATCCAGCAGTCGAATGACTCCTTCGGCGGCTCTGGCCCGGTCACTCGAGTTCGTGGCGCCATCAAACTGTGCCTGGGCCCTGGCAGCCTCGGAAATCAAATCCACTCTGGCCCGCACGCAAGCATCCACCGACGCGCCACCCCATCTGTTGAGCGCGCGCAGCAGTTGCCCAGCCGCTTCTTGCCGCTGCTTGCCCGGTTGCGATTGGACATAAGTGACCCACGCCCGGCAGACCTCGGGAGATAAATCATCGAGGCCGGATGCGACACCCTGGCGTGACTGGGCAACCCTCGCCCGGTGTGATGCAGTCTGGCACCCGCTGCAGATGACCATCGCTGCCAGCACCAGCGCCAGGGCGGCCACTCTCCGGGCGATGGGCTGAGCGTTGCCGTTTTGCCGATAAGTCTGATTCTTCATACCCCTCAACATAGCGGCTGTTCTGCGTCAGCATAGTTTAAGGACGTCCTCGCCCGTCCCGAATCCAATCTCTTTCCCATCCCATCCCGCCCGCTGCCGCCTGTCCACTGAGAGCCTTAAGAACCTCAAGACATCCTTGGAGGTGGTTGTCGCCTATTTGCCAGGTGGCAACCACAAGTTAGCGGAACCGGAGCGGATCCCGGTGGGGCGCGAGTATTAATTGGCGCGTGCCGCAACCAGCCAGGCCCTCCCGACCAAGCCGGCACGCCTCCGCTACGGCACCGCAGTGCTTTGACGGGACGGCGCTGGCCTGCACCGAACCCGGTGGGCTAGCCGCCTCCATCCCGCCTCCATTGCCTCTCGTCATTCGCCGTGTTCCTGACAAGCAACTCTCAGATTTGAGATTACGTTGCAATTGCCGCGTCGCCATTGCCTCTCGCCATCCACCGCGTTTCTGACAAGCAACTCTCAGATTTGAGATTACGCAGCAATTGCCACGTCCCCATTGCCTCTCGCCATTCACCGTGTTCCTGACAAGCAACTCTCAGATTTGAGATTACGCAGCAATTGCCGCGTCCCCATTGCCTCTCGCCATTCACCGAGTTCCTGACAAGCAACTCTCAGATTTGAGATTACGCTGCAATTGCCGCGTCCCCATTACCTCTCGCCATTCGCCGTGTTCCTGACAAGCAACTCTCAGATTTGAGATTACGCAGCAATTGCCGCGTC
>JBAXTC010000312.1:0-8336 GCA_037130375.1 Verrucomicrobiota bacterium
CTCCGGCTAAGGCGGCCTAAAGGCCGCAGCGCGAGTTTTCAAATGCACTACAGACGGGAGGGGTCTGTACCGCGCTAGCCGGTTTTGACACAACATCCAGACCAAGCAAGGATCGCCTCACATTAACATTATGACAGCTCATCTACACTCAAGCTCTTCTTATGCAACAACCCACAATCGTATTTTTGGGACAGGCTCTAGCTACAAACTCTCTCACGTCCCCACCCTCACACCGAGCGATTACCTGGCCAGGTTTCAACCCGGCTGAGCCTGAAATCGGGTGTATCTCCCATCGAACGCGCCCCGGGCCGCATGAGCTTCGCCTGAACCGGGTTGAGATGCGCGTAGTCACAGACCGTCCGCAGATAACCGTTGCCACTGCATGCATTGGGTTCTCGGCTATTTCAAACACTGGCTATTGCATTAGGACGGCGCGATAGAAGCGCTGGCCGTTGCTGCGAACCGGGGCGCTAGTGTCCACCCACAACTGCGCCATGTTCGTCAGCATCAACGTGGCAGCCGGAGTCCAAATTCCTCCGCTGATTGCTGAACTCCACTCCACCCGATAGGATCGTCCGATGACACCTGAAAGCGCCATTCCGGCATACAAACTCACCACTAACTGCGGAGGATTACCGTCACTTGCTACCATCTGCCGATCACCTGTGACAGCAACGTCCACCCCGTCAAAACTGCCTGCCCCAACCAGTGTGCCGTTCCCGCTAATCCCAACTGACGCCGTCAGCGTGTAGGTCAGCGTCCGCTGAGAGTTGTCAAACCACGGCCCCCACTTCACCTTCCGACTTCCGGCATCAAACACCCCGCCAACAGGAGCAATTCCCGAAACCACAAACCCGTGCGGAACACCCTCCTCCACCGCATACACGCTGACGCTGCCGACAGGCGTCACCGTCAAGGTGACGGCATTACCACTAATCACCCGACTAGCTGTACTCAATCCCTTCGCTCCTTGAGATGCGGCGTCTTTGGCGCAGTTAACCCAGCTCAGGGGCGGAAGTTGTGAGGCATCGTAGCGATAACACTCCCCCCACCTCCAGAGCGCCCCGGCACGCGTCACATACCCAATGGGTATCGGATTGGGCGGCCACGGCCAGTCCGTCCCGTTCCTCCAAGCCGCCCCATACGCCGTCACATCGCTCACCACAAGCTGCCAATCCGCGTTTGAGTCCGCCGGATGCGTCAGCGCCACATCCAAACAATTGTCCCCGCCGATGACCAAATCCACCCCGTCCACTGATCCCGCCCCCACAAAACACACCCGATTGGTTATCCCCGCCGGCGGAGTAATCTGGTAGGTCAGGGTGCGCGCCACGTTATCAAAAAACGGACCATACTTCACCTTGCCCGAAACCGCATCGAATACGCCGCCATCGCTGACCAGTCCAGGAATCCATCCCGTCGGCGGACGGTCTTCCACCGCATAGACGCTGGCACCAACCGGGGGCGCACACACCAGCGAAACTGTCAACAAAACCCCGCCCAGATAACCCGCCGGCAAGTGCCGAGTCACGAAGCCGACAACCGGCGGTGTCACGATCAACGTGGCCGGCTGGCTCGTGGCCATGCCCGCCCCGTTGCTGACCAGGCAACTGAACTGGCTGCCGCTGTCTGATACCTGTACGTTATGGATCGTATAGCTTGAGGCGCTGGCCCAGGCAATCGGCGTCCCGTTGCACCGCCAGTAGTAACCCAACGGCTCGGTGCCCGTCGCGGCGACGCTGAATGTCACGTCCGCCCCCCCCACCACCGACTGGCTCTGCGGCTGCGCGTTCACCACCGGATCAATCACCGTCAGCACCGCATTGCTGCTGGAGGCCGACCCCGCCACGTTCGTCACCACCACGCTGTAGCTGCCTTCGTCAGCTTTGAACACCGGGGACAACGTCACCGTGGCATTGGTTGCGCCGGACACATTACCGCCATCGCTCAAATAGTTCGTTCCATTCCTGATCCACTGATAACGCAGCGGGTCTTGGCCGATGGCCGCTATGGTGAAGGTTGCCGTCGTGCCTGCATTCCGGGACAGGCTGTCAGGCCCGGCGGTGATCGCTGGCGGCACCGAGGCAACGCAACAGTTGTAGTTAACAATGTTGATCGAAACGGTGTCCACGTACCAGCCGATGCCGCCCACGCCGCTATCGCTTCCAAAACGCCAGCGTAACTGGATGTTTTGGCCTGCCGCCGCCGCGGGCAACGTTACCGCCGTAGTCACGAACCCGCCGGAGTTGCCCGTCCAGGCGGATCGGCCCGCCAAGGGACTCCCATCCTTCGAGGAGATTTGCCCGTTGTAGGCACCGCTGAGAAACGAGCCTCCCGCCGCCTGGATGTCGCTGAAGCCTCCACCGTTAATGGATATCTCCAAGACGCAGCCGTCGAAGCCGGATTCTGTATTATAGTAATGACGGAACGTGAGTTGAGAATTGGCGGAACTAATGTAAATGGAGGGCGAGACCAGCAAATTGTCGGTGTTCGTGCTTGGGTCGGCGACAAAGGCGGAGTTGGCGAGCGTGTCGCGCTGGGCGGTGGAGGTAATCCACAGGCATTCGCCGGACGTCGTCCATCCACCAGGCAGTCTTGGGGGGGTGAGGCCGTCGAAATTCTGGGAGAAAAGCAGCGAAGATCTCGCCACGCCCAGCGTCATGCTAAAAGTCGCTGTGCCAAGGTTCTTGCTGCCATCCTGAAGCTGAAGGGTTGGGGTGATCGTCTCGCCACAGGCACCCGCAGCCATGAACATAAACGAGCGCGCCACGGGGCCTCCCCCAACCGTCAGCGCTCCGTAAGTCTGCGGGCCGCTGGGTGCCGTGACCCCATTGGTGACCAGCAATGTGGCGACCAGATTGGTGGTGGGCGCCGTGCCCGCAGCCTGCAGGCCGAAGCTGATGCTGACGACCTCCCCGGAATCCACCACGCCGTTGGTCGGCAGGCAGCCCTCGGCCACCAGGGTGGCTCCGACCGGAATCACGACCGCCACCGGACTCGGGTCAGCACCTGCAACATGCGTCACGCCGCTGTTCAGCGGATCGAGCCAGTCCCGCAAGCGGTTGGCAGCCGAAGTGCCGCTGGCCCAGGCGGCAGAAAACTTCCCGTAGCAATCGGGCGAGGTCGGCACGGCACAATCCGACCTTCCGCCCGACAAGGTTCCGACTACTTCGCGCGTCGTTGGATTCCATATTCCGGAGCCGGAAGACCCCGGCTCGGTCACCGCTGAAGTCCAGATAACCTGCCAGTGGGTGCTGCTGCCGCCCGTGCCGATGCAACTGTTGACGGTGGTCAGGGGGTTGGAGGAGAAACTGATGCACTTGCCATTGCCGTTGGGATGATGGATGCCGACACAGCCAGTCGGAGCCGACCCGGAACGGTCCCAGCCGGCGAAATAAACATGATAGTTGCTTGGGGGGGCTTGATTCAGCTCGATCAAGCAGAAATCCACGTCAGACTTGGCCGCGCGAAAGATCGCCCCAGTCTGATTGTTCGTCGCCGAAGCGCCCATGCCGTATTGGCCGCAGGTGGGAGATTGGTAGTTCCAATTGACCACCACGCTCGAGGCGTTGGCGGAGGTGATGCCGCAGTGGTTGGCCGTCAGGAAGAACGGGCGAAAATCCCCAGCCGCATCCATAATGAGTGTTCCGCTGCAAAGATAGGTCCCGTCAATCATGATGCGGGCCACGCTGCGAATCTCATTGGCCCACGGTGCGCCTTTCGGGCAGACCACGTCTATCTCGCACGATTCCGCCTTTGCACTGCTCAGGTCTTTGCGGCGGTGGAACAAGTCCCGGTAACCCGTTGCCACCTGCGTCAGCAGCAACCGCGGCTCTTCCGTATTCGCCGCCGGCACAAACAACTCAATGATCGCGGCATCCCCCGGCACCGGCGGCGTCCAAAGCTCGCCCGCCGGCGTGTTGTCTGCCGCAGTGTAGGGCCCTTGATAGTAATCCTCGCCTTCGGACATGACATGAAGTGTGCCTCCCTGCGGCATCCAAAACTGAGTGAAACCAAAATTCAAATCGGTCGCGTTGGTGGAAACGACGCGCAATCGCCAGAGCCGGCCATCGGGCAGTTGCTCCCAGGTGCCGGAAGTTGCCGGTGTCAGCTCCACGCTCACGGCGACCGCGAAGCGCAGCGGCACATGCACCGCAGACTTGGCATCAGCCGCCAGCTCGGCGCTGACATCTGTCGGTGGCAAGGCCACCTGTTGAATGGCGGCCACGGGGCTGACGCCTTGCTGCAGGCTGAGCGGCCGCGTCCCCTGCCCGGCCGAGGCCTGCACTGCAACTGACAAGACTAAGGCAACAAACAAATGCGCCCGGCCATTCTGGCCGAGGACCCGATTATTGAATGGGTTCGTCATCATATATCTATCTTAACATGTTATGTATCATCTGAATAGTTCGGCCATTGCAAGAGCCGCTACGGCAATAGGACGCCGCGGTAGAAGCGGTTGCTGCCGCTGCGGCCTGGGGCGCTGGAGTCCACCCACAACTGCCTAGTGTTGGTCAACACCACCGTTGCAACCGGTGTCCAGGTTCCTCCCGTTACCACCGAACTCCACTCCACCCGGTAGGTGCGTCCGATGGCCCCGTCAACTGCACACCCCGACGCAAATCGATCGCCAACTTCGGCGCTCCACTGTCAACCACCACCTGCCGATCCCCGGTAATGAAAATGCCCACCCCATCGAAACTCCCCACCCCGGCCAGCAGGGCCGCGCCGCTGAACCCAGCCGGGGGGGGGTATAACCGTAGCTCAGGGTCCGTGGTTGGTTGTCGAAGAATGGCCCCCACTTCACCTTCAGGTTCACTTGGTCAAACGCACCTTCAGCGGGAGCTGCCACCGAAATCACAAAGCCCGGCGGAACGGCATCCTCCACCGCGAAGGTTCTGACACCAGGCCCGGGGATCACCGTCACGGTAACCGTATCGCCGCTGACCACACACTGGGCCACACTTCCCCCATTCGCTCCTGCAAGTTGAACCTCTTTGGTGCAGTTGACCCACCACATCGGCGCATCCGATACCCCAGCGTCAACCTGATAACACTCTCCCCCTCGCCAAAGCGCCCCGCCACGAGTCACATAGCTGATCGGAATGGGATTCGGCGGCGCTGGCCAGATACACCCCGTCCTCCAGCACGATCCATACGCCGTGATCTCGCCGATGCTTATCCACCAATCCTCGTTGACGTCTGCAGGATGGTCCGGAAACTCATCCAGATAGCTGTCTCCGTCGATCGCCGAATCTTTTCCGTCCACCGACCCCGTGCCTGCAAATGTCACGCCCCCGCCGGTGCCTAAAGGAGGCGTCACCAAGTATGTCAGAGTTCGAGCGGTGTTGTCACAAAACGGCCCGTATTTCACTTTCCCTTGGAAACGATCAAAATTACCGCCATCGCTGACCGTTCCAACCGTCCAACCTGGCGGGGGTTGGTCTTCAACGGCATAAACGTTGGCGTTGATTGGGGGCACTGCCGCCAGTAACACCGCATGGGTGACGCCCACAACATAGCCCGCCGGCAAGTATCTTTTCACAAAGCTAGAAATCGGGGGCGTCACGGTCAGGATTGCGGTCTGGCTGCTCGCCGTGTCCGCCGCGTTGCTCACCAGACAACTGAACTGGCTGCCGCACGGATAGCCGGTCATGCACCCCACTCTGCACGTCGTGAGCTATCTCCATGATCCCGGTCCCCTCCCATTGCCAACAGTTCCCACAGGAGGCTCCATGGTCCCGCTCGCTGGGCACGTATGGCGAACGGACCAGCAGAGTTAGCGAACTGGGAAAATCCTTCGCTGCGTTTTTTCCGGCGGCGAGTTGCGGTGCCAGTAAATGCTCCGCCATCCACAGGTGCTTTTCTTCGGGCGTGAAATGCATGGTCGCATGTTCCGCTCGCACGCTGTTCGCATCCTGGGCAAACCCGAACACCAGAGCGCCCAGAAAAACCACTGAGATGAGCAGGCTCTGTCTGACATCACACGCAGTTTTGACAAGTTGGAATGAAATGTTCATAAACTGGTCGTTGCATTCATTCAGAGCCTGTTTGAAAACTCAGTTTGGAGTCCCGCCTTTAGGCGGCGCATCACAGAAACCGCCTAAGGGCGGAACTCCAAACCTGCTGCAACGCGTCTCAATGGTCTTTTGAAACACACTCTAAGGTTGCCTGCCTTTGTGGCAAGGATGGCCGGACGCGTATTGTCGCGCCCGGCCACTTGCTGCAAGTTAGCTCCCATCGACGGAGCTTGAGACTCATTTCCACCATTATGGCATCTGGACCGCCCGATAGAAACGATTGGTGCGACACGGCGAACTGGTGTCCACGCACAGTTGTGTCGTGTTGGTGAGCAACACCGTAGCAACGGGAGTCCATGTTCCTCCGGAGGCCACCGGGCTCCACTCCACCCGGTACGTTCGTCCTACGGTACCCGTCAGCGTCACCCCCGGATAGATGTCCATTGACAACAACACTGGCCCTGCGCCGCACGACTGCCGCTGCCCCGTAATCGCGACATCCACCCCGTCGAAACTTCCCAACCCAGACAGCGTCCCGCTGCAACCCGCGCTCAGCGTGTAGCAGAGAGTCCGCGGAGTGTTGTCAAAGTACGGCCCCCACTTCACTTTATGATTGACCGCATCAAAACTGCCGTTTTGCGTAATTCCGGAGACCGTGCAGCCGGCGGGGACCGTATCCTCGACTGCATAAACACCGGTAGTGGCGTCTGGAGTTGCTGTCAGGCAAACCGTGCAACCGTTGATTGACGAAGTGACTATGCTGGCACCCTTGTCTCCTTCGACTCCGGCTCCTTTGGCACAGTTGTACCAGCACAACGGCGCAGCCTGCAAGGGATCGCTGCAATAATGCTCCCCGTTCTTCCACAGGTAGCCGCAGCGGGTCACGTAGCTGATCGGGATGGGATTCGGCTGACAAGCCCAGGTTGTCCCGTTCTTCCAGGCCGCTCCGTAGGCTGTTACTTCCCCAATGCGCATATACATATCACCGGCACAAGGCCCGTCCGCCGGATGAGCCACAACAACGATTGCGTCAAGGTAATTACTGCCGCCAATGGAGCAGTTGACCCCGTCAGCCGAGCCAGTGCCACTGAAGAAGGCACGGTTCGTTTGCCCGATAGGAGGCGTGAGTTGGCAGGTGAGCGAACGGGCCGCGTTGTCGAAGAATGGCCCCCACTTCACTTTACCATTGACATCCACTGTGCCTCCATCACTAATCGTGCCCACGCCCCATCCCGCTGGCGGCAGATCCTCTACCGCATAAACGCTGGTGTTCTGTGATGGAACTGCGGCCTCTGTCAGCGTCAAGCTGACACCGGGCGTGTAACCCGCCGGTAGCTGTCGTGTAACGAAGCATGGTCCCACTACAGGATTTGTAGGTTGCGTGACCGAAAAGACCTGTCCGGCAATGGTTACCGTGCAGGAGCGGGTGCTGGCAGTGTTGTTCGCCGCCGCGGTCACGGTCACCGAACCACTTCCGGTGCCGCTCCCGGGCGATACCGTCAGCCACGAAGTACACGGATTGCTCACGCTCCAACTGCAACCCGCCGCCGCCGTCACCGTCACCACCTGGCTACCGCCGCCCCCCGGGGCGTTCCAACCGGTCGGGCTGATCGTGAACGTGCCGCTACCCGCCGCCTGATTCACGGTGAAGGTATTCCCGGCAATCGTCATACTGCATGTCCGCGTGCTGCAACTGGTATTCGCTTGGGCCGTAATCGTCACCGAACCACTTCCGGTGCCGCTCATGGGCAATACCGTTAGCCACGAAGTACACGGATTGCTCACGCTCCAACTGCAACCCGCCGATGCTGTCACCGTCGCCACCTGGCTGCCGCTGCTAGCCGACGGGCTCCAAGTGGTCGGGCTGATTGTAAACGTGCCGCTACCCGCCGCCTGATTCACGGTGAAGGTATTCCCGGCAATCGTCACGCTGCATGTCCGCGTGCTGCAACTGGTATTGGCTTGGGGCGTAACCGTCACCGAGGCACTTCCATCGCCGCTCGCGGGCGATACCGTCAGCCACGAAGTACACGGATTGCTCACGCTCCAACTGCAACCCGCCGCCGCTGTCACCGTCACCACCTGGCTGCCGGTGCTGGCCGACGGGCTCCAAGTGGTCGGGCTGATCGTGAACGTGCCGCTACCCGCCGCCTGGTTGACGGTGAAGGTTTTCCCAGCAATCGCCACGCTGCATGACCGCGAGCTGCAACTGCTATTGGCTTGGGCCGTAACGGTCACCGAACCACTTCCGGTGCCGCTCGCGGGCGATACCGTCAGCCACGAAGTACACGGATTGCTCACGCTCCAACTGCAACC